>CALISW010000227.1 GCA_938041655.1 uncultured Thiotrichales bacterium
GCGCACTACGGATATAAGAATCTGAAGCATTTGAAGAGAATTGAGTTTCACTCTGTTCTTCCTGAGATTAAACGAGGTATTAGCGCTTTTCTAGATCATCCGCGTGCAAGAGTCAGTAAGGAGGAGCGGGGCAGATGGATCCCGGGTTGGATACTGCGACATTTCTATCGGCAACTTATTCCAGGCACTGAAAAAGACTTTCGATTGGCGGTGGATAAAAGAAATGAAATTAATAGTGATAAGTCTGAGTCATTATGAGCACTGAAGTTCTTGAGTACGGGGTGGGCGATAATTCTTATATCAACGCCGGTGGGTTGCCCGGTATAACTAAACTGGTTGATGATTTTTATCAAAACATGGACGAAATCTCTGAGGCTAAAAAAATTAGAGGTATGCATACGAAAAACCTTACTGTTTCCAGAAAAAAACTCACTTACTTTTTATCAGGCTGGCTCGGTGGTCCCAGACTTTATGCCGAGCATTATGGCGGTATCAATATCCCGCAAGCCCATAAGCATTTGACAGTAGGCGCTGAAGAAAGAGATGCCTGGTTACTCTGCATGGAAAAAGCAGTTGACGAACAGCCGTACGAAGATGGATTTAAAGTTTACTTGATGCAGCAACTTCGGGTTCCAGCAGAAAGAATAAGAATGGTGTCCGGGAGCTGATGTGCGAAGCATAGCTTCAATAACATTGATAAGCTAACCAAAGAAAATGACAGTTTCACTCCTGAAACGGGCTCTAGATCTAAGTAAGTTCAGTAATCACAGGTTAAATTAAAGGACGAAATATTGTAGGTGAAACGCGTTGTCGGATGACGGTCTCTATATCAAGACAAAGCTAGTATTATTTGTCATTGCGAATATAATTTTGTTCGGCTTGATTTCTATGGCTAGGCAGGATGATGTTGGTATTCATATCCCATGGCTTATGATTTTAGGGCCATTCATTGTTCTCATGGATTTTGTGGTTCTCGTATATTTGCCTTTAAATATGATATTCCGTGCTGTATTTGGGCTTGATAACAATTCATCAAGATCCCACGGCTCCTATCAATATCAAGCGCAAGAATTTTTAAAACTCAAGGTTCCAGAAGAACTAAGTGTGCTGGATAATTCTTTTGTAAACGAATGTATTGAAGATTTTGCAGCCTATGGCGAAATTCAGCTGAACGAGCATGAGCGTTCAACGATGTCACTTGAATTATCCTACGCGAAGGTGACTAATCAAAAACTAGGTCCCCCGGCTCAGCATTATTTAGATGAGAGAGAGGCTGTGTTAAGAAATATCTTGTCTGCTAGCAGTACTTAAGTGGTTGGATTCGAGAATCTATTGAAAATGATTGTTTTTCACTTACCATATGATCAACATAAGCCTGTACTCGAAAAGCTTTGTGGTTTGCTGGCAAGAGGCGGTGTTTTGATTTATACACTTGGAAATGCTGAAAGTTAGCATACGATGAATGGCGCGATGATACTTTTTATTATAGTTCTATTGGTATCAATTCGAATCTGGAGTTGATATTAAATATTCATATGTCCATTGTGCATCTTGAACTGGATCAGTATCCAGAAAAGCATGTTTATGTGATTGCAAATCGCGGTATTAATTAACAAAGATCAGGACTTAATATGAACTGTTCACACTGTAATTCCGATAACATATTGTCTGATTTGGTCGTCACAGATAATTCGACTGGAATGGATTACGCGATTTATAAAGATCGGAAACCAGATGCACTGATTTTTAAAGACAGGGTTCGGTACCCTCTCAAAGCTCATCTTTGTGCTGATTGTAAGCACGTCATGTTTTTTGCCAAAGATGAGGTCTACGAGAAAGAGGAAAAGAATTTAAAGGATTGAAATAGTGTTTATCATAGGCTCAATCTTATTTGATCTGGTTTTGATATCGTAGAAGTATATGGAATTAAAGGAGAATCCGAGGGAATCAGGGTGTCGTATAGTTGTGAAGGGTACTAATGACACGATAGAGCTCATCGGTAGAAGGGCAGCAAAGCCTGGCACGATTATATTTTTACTTTATATAAATGAAGTCAAGCATGATTACATTGCCTTTAAGCTAAGTGATAAACCACTGGCCGGCATATTGGATGACAATCCTTTTAGTCTTAGTGGCACGTTATATGGTGATGCGGATGACGATATTGTTGTACGAGTTGAAGGTCGAGATAATGGGTTCACCAGGCCGGAGTATTCTTTTTATGTTGGTGATCAGCTGGTTTATAATCAAAAGGGATTGCCGCGAAGGTTTTAAGCTTTGATGATTAAGAATACCTATCCAGAAAATGCCACTCGTAGAATTAAAGTTGAAGGCACGGCTGATGAAATAGAATTAGTCGGCAAACTCAGTGTCGACAAAACCAGTGCTTTATTAGAGTTGTTCATAAATAAAACTATTTGTGATCACATTGAATTCACGCCGCTAGTGGATGACGTCAATGCTTTGGGGTATCTCTATGGGTTGCAGCCGAGGTTAAATGGAGCATTGCGTGAAGATGTGATGATTAAAGTTGAATGTAAGCCAGCTGATTTTGCAATGCCAGAATATTCATTCTATGTTGAAAATCAATTGGTGCATAAAGAATTTGGTGATAAGGGCGGTTTATAGATCGCTATGACCAAGAGCATTTATCCAGATGTACCTTCGCGAGATATTAAGGTGTGTGGGACTAAGGATATAATCAGACTTACTGGGTATTTGGCTCTTGATCGATCGACTGCATTATTTGAGTTGTTTATTAATGGCAAAAAAGATGATTTTGTAGTGTTGAATATACGGCAGGCTAATGTTTCTGGTGTTTTCAATAATAGTAGTCTAGCACTCTCTGGTTTTTTGGAAGATGATATATCCGTGAGAGTTCATGGAGTTTCAAGGCTATCGACAAGACCCGAATATTTATTTTATGTAGGTGATCAATTGGTGCATAAAGAGTTTGGTGACGAGGGCGGTCTGTGATTTTAAGTATTCTCAGGCTCGGGCATATCAGTATTGACAATATATGGTTGTGATTGATTAATGGCCAAGTGTAGTCTCAACAAGTTCCTTGATGACTTGATAAACGAACGCATTAAATGGTGAGATTCTTAGGGGTTGTACGAGAAGGTGTGCATGTTGTACCTGGAATGTGTGGCCCATTGTCTTCATTTAGCTATACAATAAAATTTAAAACCTTTCCGATAAAACCAAAGCCACAGGGGTAGATTATGTTTGTAATTCACAATGTCCGATTGATTAGTTGTCTAGGCCTGATTTTTTTAATTGCTTTTCTTTTTTCTTCTATTGCTCATTCTGAGAATTCTGAGCGTGGAAAAGCTGCTTATGCAGCAAAATTTGCTTCAGCAATAAATGCGAGTGATATTGATGAGTTGAGTGACATGTTCAATATCAAAGCCTTTGGCGACAAAGTGTCTAGGCAGCTATATACAGACAAGAAAGAGAGGAAGGATTTTTCTAAAGAGATATCAAAACAAGAAGCCGATATTTTATCGGGTGCTTTCGTTTTTGTATTTCAGCAGCAAGGGAAAGCAACATTTAAAGATGTGCTGGATAATGGCAGACCACTTATCAGTGTGAGCTTTGATAACGGTGGAATTGATTATTTTGAGCTAATTCTTAATGAGACCGAAAGCGGGTTTCAAGTCACCGATTTATTCGTGCTTAGCACCGGCAAACTTCTAAGTGATGTGATGGTGCAAAACATTCAAATAATTTTAGCCCCATCCAGTTCGCTACTTGCTCGGGCTTTAGGCGTGAAAAAAATAGACAAGAAAACCGTTGCTCGATTCAAGAGTATGGGCGAGTTAATGACATCTGGGGACTTTGAGGGGGCTTATAAGATCGTTCAGAGTTTTCCCGAAGATGTCCGGAATTCACGAGCTATGTTGGATAGAGCTATCGTTCTTTCTCAGCGGATTAGTGATGAAGAGTACCAAAAGCAACTAGGATTATTGGCCAAACATCATGGGGATAGTGACACCACTCAATTTATGTTAATCGATTATTATGTGTTGCAGGGTGAGCACGGCAAGGCGTTGAGAAATATAAACGGTGTTATTGATAGATATGGAGAAGATGCAGGTAATCTTTACGTAAAGGGGAATATGCAGTTTTTGATGGAAGACTATTCTTTGTCATCTATGACTTTCGATAAAGTGGTAAAGCTTGATCCTGAGAATATTGATGCTTTAGATAGTTTGATTACTTCGTTGGTGTTAGAGGAACGTTTTGATGCTGTAGTAGCTCGACTTAAACAAATAGAAAATGATAATGATGTGATTTACGAAAATGAAGATTTTAATGATGAGTCAGGTTTTTATGATGCATTTAAACAAAGTGAAGCTTACAAGGCATGGATGAACTAATTGTTTCTAAGAGTATGCAATGGCCTGAGTTTGATTTGGGCAATAGTTTTTTATGGGAGTTAATTATTCTGGGGTCACACTTATAATCTACGTGGTTCTTAAATAGCTGCCGAGTGTTTTGAATTATCATCGCGAATAAATACTGAGGTGTTAGGGCTTATATTATGATTTATGAAGTGGCAGTAATGAAGATTGACCCTGACAGGGCTTTTGGGTTTGAAGCGGCATTTGCAGAGGCTGCCATGGTCTTCAGGCAAGCTGAAGGTTGTCGCTCCATGAGTTTAGAGAAAACATTGGAAAACCCCGGTGAATACAGACTACGTATAGTATGGGAAAGTCTCGAAGCTCATATGGACACTTTTCGTAATTCCGAGGGCTATCAGGTGTGTAAAGAACTGGTGGAGGAATATTTCACTAAGGCACCAGTTGTTGTACACACCGAGTCAGTTGCCCAGTATTTTTAAAGTTGTGATGTACCACTGTGTTGGACTTTCTTTTCTTTCTTTGCGAAAGTATTTAAATGGATAAAAACGAAAAAAATGCATTGCAGGATATTGAGGAATACGGCTGCCATGTCTTGCATATCATGGAAGAAGATAAAGAGCCTGGTTATACCTATTCAATCGGTATAGATAAAACATCCTCCCACCCTGACGTTATCGTCACAGGTCTAAAGCATGAAGTGGCGCATTGGATGATTGATCAATATAACAATCGAGTTCTTGCAGGTGAAGTATTTAAAGCTAGTGAATATTATTCAGGTTTTCTTGAGGGCTTCGATGTTACTTTCAAAGAAGTGGATAAAAAGCATTACTACAAATATTTTCGTTTAGGTCGTCGCTTATACAAGGGTGATGACTTTAATGCACTGCAGTTGATTTACCCAAGCACAGAAGGGCTATGGCCATGGGATAAAGACCTGCCTGATGACTACACCTGGCATCTGCCAAGGCTATATTCCAGGTCCTAACGATTATGAGTATTGATTATCTGAAGCTTGCCGGTTTTTTGAGTTTTGTTGCGGCAGGTTTTCATGTGGCGATTACCATCGGTGGGCCTGACTGGTATCGATTCTTTGGTGCAGGTGAGGGCATGGCCTTGATGGCAGAAGAGGGTCGTTTGCAACCAATCGTGATTACATTATCTATTGCAGCAGTACTGGCGACATGGGGTGCTTTTGCCTGGTCGGGTGCTGGAATATTACCCAAGATGCCGTGTTTGAAAGTAGTTCTCTGCTTGATTACCAGTGTTTATCTGTTGCGTGGTCTTGCGGGTCTCATGGCACCATTTTTCCCGGGTAATCTATTACTGGGTCAAAATTCCACCAGCTTTTGGTTGGTCAGCTCGGTCATCTGTTTGATTTTTGGGTTGGTACATCTTAAAGGTGTAATCAGTAATTGGTCGATTTTATAAGATACTTGGTCGCGTTAGTATTGTGGTAGTAATATGTTTGCCATATACTTGACTAATCAACAATATATCAAGGTGAGTCATGCCCTCAGATTCATCCGAGTCAGCCTACATAATGCAGAACTCTCTTATCAATACCAGATTATCCAAGGTGGTTGATAATCACCTCAGCATTCATGGGCTCAGCTTTACTGAGTATATGATTATGACTCAACTGATTGATGCTCCAGCAAAGACAATGCGCAGAATTGAGTTGGCAGAGTCAGTCGGTATAACGGCATCCGGTGTTACGCGGTTACTAGCGCCGATGGAGAAAATTGGTCTTGTCCAGAAAGAAGCTAATCCGAGAGATGCACGCGTTAGTTTGGTGAAGCTGAGTAAGGCTGGAGAAAAATTATATAAAGATGCGTCTAAAACTTATCAAGAATGTGCCAAGTCGTTATTGAGCCCATTGAGTGCCAACCAATTAGCCAGCTTGACTGATCTGACTGGTAAGTTGTTGTAGTTACAAAAAAATTGACATGGGGAGCTGAGTTGGCAATAGCGACGCGAAGAATTGTTGTTGAGGGTACTCGGCATACAATTTCATTAATTGGAAAGATTGATAAAAAGCATGCCGATGCAACCTTCAGTCTTTTTGTTAATGGCATTCTTCATGACAAGACGACTTACAATATTAAAAAACTGGAATTTAATCGGTACTTTAGAAATTATAAATGGATGCTGAATGCCAAGCTGGAAGATGATGTGCAGGTTGGTGTTAAGTACCGTGCCAGTTTTTTCAAAAGACCGGAGTATACAATTTATGTAGGTGGGCAAGTAGTTCATACAGAAAAGGGCACATGGGGATTAATATAGCTATGTCGTTCAGTACAGCGAATCCAATGTTAATGATTATCGATCTGCAGAACGCTATTGATGATATAAGCTGGGGTGTGAGAAACAACTCTGACGCAGAAGAAAATATTGCAACTCTGTTGAGTCGATGGCGCGAGTTAACATTACCTATTCTTCACGTCAAACACATGTCAACCGATCCAAGCTCCACATATTACCCGGGAAAGTCTGGTAATGATTTTAAGACTGAAGTAGAGCCGAAGAGCGATGAGCAAGTACTTGAGAAAGGTACAAACAGTGCCTTCATAGGTACTGGTCTGGACGAGATATTGCGTGAAAAAGAGATATCCGAACTTGTTATAACAGGGGTCGTTACCAATAACTCAGTTGAGGCAACAGCAAGAATGGCTGGTAATTTGGGGTATAAAACTACAGTGGTTTCTGATGCAACATTTACCTTTGGCCAAAAAGATTTTAGTGGTCAATTTCATGCCGCTGATGTTGTGCACAATATGTCACTCTCGAATTTAGATGGGGAGTATGCAAGTGTGCTCACAAGTCATGATGTCTATCAACTATCAGGAAGTCTAACGTGAAAGAATTCAAGTTATCCAAAGATGAAAGTGATCGAGTTGTTAGCAAAATAAAGACTTACTTTAATGAGGAATTAGATACTGAGATTGGTGGGTTTGAGGCGGAGTTTTTGATTGAATTCTTTGCTAAGGAACTTGGTCCTCATCTTTATAACCGTGGTTTATCAGATGCGCAAACACTGTTTAATGAACGAGCGGAAGAATTAAGTTACTTGCTACAAGAGCAGGAAATGCCTACGCTGTAACATGCAAGGTCAAATAGTATCTTACTTATTCTGGAGTCGAGTATGAAAACAATGAAATGCAGCCAGTTGGGTGGCGCTTGTGATATTGAGTTCAAGGCGGAAACGTTCGAGGAAATGGCTGAGCAGAGCAAGCAGCATGGTACTGAAATGTTCCAGGCTCAAGATGAAGCCCACTTGAAGGTTATGGGTGAAATGAAAGAAATGATGCAAACGCCGGGCGCGATGGAAGTGTGGTTTGAAAAAAAACGACAAGAGTTTGAGGCTTTACCGGACTCCTGAAAAATCAAAAACCTAAGGATTACTCATGAATGACCTCTCATCCCTGACTACATTTTTCGGCTGGTGTACTGTTATTAATATTGCTTTCCTGCTCTTTCTTACGATCATGATGACGGTATTTGGTGACTTCGCAAAAACTATACATAGCAAGCTTTTCAGTCTTGACCACGAAAGTTTAGATGCCACTTAT
>CALISW010000228.1 GCA_938041655.1 uncultured Thiotrichales bacterium
CCTTCGAGAATTAATAACTCACCTGGGACGAAATCGATCATGCAATGTGCCGCAGTCAAGACCCATTCTGGATCAATCAAGGTACCTGCACAAAACTGGGACTGAAAATGAGCATCGACAGGATCAGCCTGTGAAGTCTGACCATTAACAATGATATCGAAGTTATCTTTAAACAAGATGGCGACAGTTGAAGGGTATTTGTAATTCGGTGCAATAGTACCACCTATGATCTTTCCCGATATATCAGCCTGAGTTGTATTACCAACACCGAACATAAAAGCAACAATTAGGATTTGTAGCAGTACTGATTTAATTTTCATTCGGAAATCTCCTCTCTCTTTATTTTATATATCGACATGGATTTGTTTTTGCCCAAGCGATGACTTCAGGGTTTAATGCTGTAACCTATCGACTTTGGAATAGCTAATATCCAAGGTAAACAGCATGATTTTGAAAATATGCCCGAAGATATGATCATTACTGACTTGGAGGTAATGGATTAAACCCATCTCTCTTTTTTGATTATTTAATCAGTTTAGTCCTCATATTTTGGTTCCACAAATCAGTAGTAATTTAGAGTGAATATATATTGACAATTAAAACAATGGGTTACAGAGCCAAATATATAGAGCAATAGCCGCTTGATAAAAACTTAATTAAATCAGATGTTTAAGAAAGAGCAAGCACAAGAGCTGCAAAAAATAATTTTAATCAGAGCCTGGAAAGATGTGAACTGGATCACACTATTTTGTAGTACATAAAACCATGCTGTTTTTAGCACCTAATACTAAAGTACTAATTCCTCAGGTATAAATATAAAGCGAGTCAATCAAGGATGATTGACCAGGTCGCTTCACCAGCACTGGTAACTGGACATCGGGCCTGAAGAACAGTGGTTGGACCAATCTCGTTGTACGCAAAGCTCGCCCACCCAAGCAATGGGTCTTTTTGTCCAGTCACAACATTGAGTTTACAGTCAGTAGTTATGAGTTCAATATTTGCATAGTCATCAACTGTTATTGATCGATCAGATGATTTGTTTACTTTTAATTCCGGGTGCAGATGCAAATTACTTGTAAATACCGTATCTAAACTAAAATTCTTGAGTTTTTCAGTCCAGGGGACATGGCTGGTAAACGTATCGCTAATAATAATTTTATCGAAAGGTGAAATTTTGAAGGTTCGTTTCTGAGTAAACAGGCCCGGTCTAGTAACACTACCGTTTACTGTAATAATATTTTCATCATTTTTATATGACGATAACTTGCTACCAGAGCCTTCTACGTCTCGTCTAGAAACACGAATATTTTCTAGTGATAGCGTGTTGTGTGCCTGGGCTGATAAAACATATTTTCTATGAGGATTATCATTGTAAGAGTATTTGCCAGAGTCGAGTATGACCAGTTTGCCTTTGTGAAATAACTCAAAAGAAAGCTCATCGGCGTGTTTGTGTCCGTCATACTCAAGGTTGGAAGTCCCGGAGATAAATAGTTGTGTAGCTTTTTCGACAGGTGTATCCATCGGTGTTCGTAAGATGAAATAGCCAGAATCAATAAAGTCACCAATCAAGACCTCACTGTCATTTATGGTTTGTGGTTTATCTGATATTTGGGTTTTCAAATTCAGCTTACCTTCACTATCACCAATCCTCGCGAAGGATTTATCCGGGTGTAACATCCAGGGTGTTAACTTGTTAGCTTGTTGAACCGTCTCGGCTATTTGCGAGCCGTATAAGGCCTCTACATTGAGCTTGTTAAGCGTGTTGAGTGCAAAATGATGGTAGTAGGGCGCATTTTCGCGGTGTATGCCCTGAGCTGTGAATTGGTTTTTTAGTAGCACCATGATGTTTCGATCATTGTATTCTTCTTCATTTTTACAACTTGTCGAGAAATCCTTGTTGTTACATAGAAGACGTAAACCCACTAACTGAAAGTAACCATGATTCCCGGTCGAGAGTAATTCCTGATCCAGTAATTTTTCAATGTGTATTTCCATCAGGCGTTTTATCTTTGCTTGATCATTTTCGTTAATGTCGGTGTTGTTATCACCGATCTCACCCCATAACCAGGCAAGCTTCATCGCTCTTAATCCGGTTGACATGTCATACCATTGCATACCGGAAGTTTGTTTTTGATCAATATGAAAATCGTACCAATCAGCAATAATTTCAACGGCCTTATCCAGTTCAGCTTTATCCTTGTTACGATGGTAGGCGCGTAAATAGGGGTCAATCAAACGCCAGGCATGTAACTGAAAGCGCCAGTTTCGGTCATCAAATGGATCTGTATCCCAATCTATTGGTAGTTTGATTGGCCAGGCAGGAACATCTTTTCTAGGCTTAAAACCGCTTGCCAGAAAATTCTTATAATTTGGGTTCGTTAAATTTATATGGTCGATTGAGACAGGGTTAGCAGCCACATGACTTGTAAAGAGAGTACTCGTAAATAACCCTAAAGCACAATATCTAAGTAGGCATGAACAGTAACGTGAGAAATTCACTCTGGATAACATTAAGACACCTCAATAATTCCGTTTAATAGAGATCTTGATAACTGAAAGTAAAATCAATCAGATGATAATACTAACCCGTAAAGTCAAGTAGCGCTTGAAGTAAATTTTAGAGTTGTGATCATCGACAATAACAAAAATGTTTGTAATTAGTTCATGTATTTTGAGGCATCGATCAACTCATGCCTCCTTGACTATTAGTTATACCTGTTTAATTAAAAGCAAAATCTGAATATTTCTACTCGATCAAGTTCACACTACTTTTATATACACTTAATTCAGGAGAAGTAGAACCATTGATTGGCCGGAACCACCAAGAACAACAAAACCTGCTCTTGGGCCCGGTGAGAATAAGCCAAACGGTATCAAAATCTGTGACCAACCATTGGGTTCCAGATACTCAAATTCACCGCGCTGGTCTGTGACTTCATCGGAATCACTATCACGCTCCAACGCAATGACATTACCATCACCATCGTAGCTATAGATGTTGGTTGATGACTGCACAGAACCATCAGATAAAGTGAACATAGAAACACCTCGCACTGCATTACGTTGACCATCGTACTCCAGAGTGGAAGAAAAATTGATTACACCGTTCGCTTCTAAATCCGAAGTGATTTCAATTTGGTCACCAAATTCATTATAGGATGTGCTTTGTATGCTATCAGCCATTCCATCGCCGTCTTCATCTCTTTCTAAACGGGTTATACGGCCATTGCTATCGAGCGTAATGGAAGTACTTTCATTGATACTGCCGTCAGCGCCATTGTCAACTTCAATCAGAGTTGCAAGACCTGCTTCATTTCTTGAGGTATAGGTAATTGAATCAATCGTACCGTCTTTACCATTATCAATTTCTACCCGGTCAAGTAGAGGCCAGCGATTGCCGGAATAAAAATACGTTATCAGCGTATCTAACACACCATCATTGTTGCTATCAGTTTCTGTGTTCAATGCATTGCCGTCTGGACCGAAGGTACCGATGGAATTTAGCAGACTAACTCCTGCAGCTTCAACGGGCTGAAAAATAGTGTCTGTCCAGCCGGAGTCAGAATACTCTCGCTCCAGTAAAAAACCACCTGAGTTTTCATAGCGAATCAATCGGCCATCACTATCGTAGTTATACATCTCCTCGTTAACTTGCTGACCCGTATCAGTGATACTGGTCAGAATATTACTATTGCTATCGAAGGTTCTATCAATATCAAGCATCGGGCCGCCCACGATGCCTCCTCCCGGAGCAGTCATGACTGTGGTTTCATTACCCTGACTATCAAAGCTATAGGTAGTAGATGAGAGTGCGAGTTCAGGCAGGTTTTGCGGGGTTAAAAACTGCATTTCGGAAGTTAAACCTCTAGGCGATTGTAAATTCAAACTCTCATACAACGCATGTATTGCTACATGGGGTTTAACCTGAATTCTACGATCGTTAAAGACATTATCCTCATTCATAGTAACCAGCAATGCTTGTAAGCGCAGGCTAAAGATTTGCAATGGCATGTCAAATGACAAATTATTATCAGTAAGGTAATTCGCTAAATCAGGTGGCAGTTGAATGCCGTTCTCCAGAGCAAAGTCAGCATCCATACTGTTAAAAAACACCGCCAGATTAATAACACTAATCAAAGGAGAGGTGGGGAGATTTAAAGAAGAAATGATTACACGCCGGTGTGTTACCGGTTTTGCACCATCGATAAAATCAAACAGAGTGGTATCACTTCCAGATTGGATGGTTCCTATAGTTAGGTCGCCAATAGAAAACGTAACTGTTTCACCGCTACGAAAGCTGTATTGCCCTGAATTATCTGTAGTACCCGATTCTGTGGCAGTAGAATAGTCAAGGCCTTCAATAATGAACCCTGAAAGGGTGCCTGACTGAACACCATTAGCGGGATCAGGATTAGGGCTGGGTGTTTGACCTGAACCACTTCCGCCACCACCACAGGCTGTGATAGTCATTATTAAGGCGGGTAGTAAAACGAACTGTAATGATTGACGTGTAACTTTCATACATCACCCATTTTTTATATTGGTATACCTAGAGTATATGATAAATGGGTAAAAACGAGATGGTGCTAAAGTATGGTTTTCTACAAATAGCGAATTAGTGATGTTGTATTTTTTAAACTATAGGGTCATATATGGACCCGCCAGAGTCAGTCAACTGTAGCGCACTGTTTTAGATCTTCTCGCGTTAGCTGGAGAGCAATAGCAGATCAGCAGTCATATATTCGGCTTCTAGCAGAGCGCTGGTCTTGTCACGTTCAGAGCCACGATGGAAACCGCACCCGAACACCTCATCAGATGAGAAGATATGTTCACTATCTATGAGCGTCGCTTTATACCGACCCTCCCACAATGTGCCGATTCGTTCGTAGGTATAGTTAAAATATTGGACATAGTATTGACCTACCATCTGCATCGCTTTGCCGATACTATTCTCTTGTTGAGGGGTCACCAGCAAATGCACGTGATTGGTCATCAACACATAGGTATGGATATCCAGCTCATGCTTTACAGCAGCAGCTTCCAGCTTTTCCAGGTAAAAAAGATAATCGTCTTCGGCATAGAATATAGGCTAACGATTATTCCCACGCACGATGACGTGTTGCGGTTGGCCAGGTAAAACAAAACGTGGCAGACGTGCGATAGATCACCAACAAAAACTTGAGAATCTAGAGTCTATAAGGCTTGGGTGTAAAATCAATCGAGGCTGACCCCATTGATTCCATTGATTCAGAAATCTTGCTAATACTACTGCATGTGAATGAAGATATTTATGAGCACTTCATTTCAATCACACTTACATCCATCCTTGCGTGTAGGCTGTTGGAGACAATCTAAGGTTTGACACAGTTATTTTTTATATGTGAAACCACAAGATCGACAAGTCCAGAAAAAACAGACCCGACGAACCAAGTATATAACTGAAAATAGCTGTAAGTTTAGCCCACCGTCATTTGGATTCATCCAGATCTTAATAGGGGTTAATTCAACGATATTTCTGCTCGATCTTCATCGTCTTCACTAATTACACCTGTGGCAAAATCATAGTTATCCGGCTCAGAATCAAGATCGGATTGATCAACCCGGTATACCTGTGCGAGTAGTGATTCAGTGTCATCACTTCTTAGAGAGAAGTATACGATTTGCATTTCTGCGGATTCGCCAGCAGCCAGATCAAAATTATCCCAAAAATAATTCCACCCGAGCGTCTCTCCTTTGTTCACTGAGACATCCGAAACTCTCAGGTTTTGAGAGGCGTTAAATTTTATATTTACGTTAGTAGCACTAAGTGTGCCTGTGTTTGTGACGGTTACTGTAAATGTGTAGTAATTGAATGGTGCGAACTGGTTTGAATCAACTTCAACATTTACTTCCAGATCTACACCATCTACGTTCGTTTGCTGAACAACTAAAGGTGCTGTTGCAATATTGTTGCTTTCATCGAGCTCATCGATGAAATCGAGATAGTCTGATACTCCTAAAATAAAGTAATCACCATCGGGAGTATTTGTAGGCACAAATAAAGATGGAGACCAGCCATTGTCTCGATTGATTAATACCTGAGTAATGACTGTAGATCGGAGTAATATGTCGTCGTCGTCCAGAATTTGATCTTCAGAAAGAAACAGCGCCAACGTAGCATTACCAGTAACAATTTCATTTCCAATATTACTAAATTTCAGAAGTACCTCAACTTCTTCACCAGGCATAGCTGATGCTGGAACAATAACTTCTTTTGATATTAGATCAGGGCCAATAGCTGAAGTCTCAGAATCACAATCAATTTCAACAATATATTTACGTTTGACTAATTGACTATCCAAACCCCAGTTACCATTCCAGAAATTCATGTTCACATAGTCTTTTTCAAAGGAGTTCTCTTGCTCTAAGTTGGAAATTGTAAGTTGCTCACCATTTTCCCATGTGAAAACACCCTCTCCGAAGGCATCCGACAAACCGATAAAAACGATTTCATCAATATTGTTTTTGAGGAATTCATTCTCAGCATCAGAGGTAATGCTCGCTAAATGACCATCTACCAAGTCTGCAAAATGTCTCGCCCAACCCCAGTTTCTCTCGGTATTCGAAAGATAATAGTTATGATCATTGAACATCCCGAGATTAAAGTGATCATCGATATCGTCAGGGCAATTACCTATATTCGGTTTTGGTGTAACTTCTATTAAAGATGTACCGATATTATTACTTTCACTTTTTTCATCTACTACTGAGTCAGGGTCAACCTGAACAATTACGCGGTATTGTTGTGCTGGCAGTTCCAATGGCACATTAACATCTGCTTCAAAGCGTCTTGATAGAACAGGACGCCAGTCATCAGTAATTCGCCACGTATGAAGTTTGAGGTCATCGGGCCCAATTTGATCGTCGGCCGATAACCAGGCATCAATATTAAAATCTTGTTCCACGGCGGCGTCACCAATATTTTGAACGTCCACGGTTAATTCAAAAGTACTCAGTTGACGAGTAGAAGGACGATGAAATTGACCCTTCAAAGCAAGATCCGCAAGAAGTTCGATCGGTGCGTTGCAAGAGATCTCTACCAGATATTTTCTTGCCGTCCAATATGAATCAAGGCCCCATTCTCCATTCCAGAAATTCATGTTGGCGTAATCGCGGTCGGCGGTGTTGTCCTCAGCTAGATTGTTGAAGGTAACGGGAGTTGAATTTGGCCAGATAAAAGTGTTTTCTGTATCAGCATCATTAAAACCTATCAGCACAATTTCAGTGATATGTTGGCGTAGGAATTCATTTTCTTGTTCGTTGTTAATGATAACAAGATTTCCATTCACTGCCGTCGCCTGTACCGTGGCATCGACATACTTCAACTTGTCTTCAGATAAAAAATACGTACTTGTGTTAAAAGTACCGAGAGACTGATAACCATTGAATTGCAGCGGGCATTCCGCTAACAACGGTAGCGGTAAAGCAAGAAGAAATAACACACAGCTGATTTTTTTAAACATGACAAGCCCTCTTTATAACGTAGTTAAAGACTTCCATTTTTTAACTGACTTTGTTTTAAATACTCGGCCGCTTTAGTGCTAAATTATAAGTGGACCGAATTATGGCGTGAATATGTCTATCCGTAGAATGTGCCATTCATTTAGTAAATTATATCAAACACCTGAAAGTTAACAAAACACAAACACTACAATAGTCTTACAACGAATGTCTTGCTGTAGGAAATACGAGTAAATAAGGGGAGTTTTTAGGTAAACCTTCCTTCTGCGTGTTATATCTCATAGCTTGAGTCGTGTGAGAGGGCTAATTGCCAGCATAAAAATTATGTCTGCGAACCCATTGAATAGAAATTAGAAGAAACAACAACATCGGCCATTGAGTAGAACCACCTCCGCCTTGTTCAGGAAGTTCTGGCGGATTTAAACTGTTTTCATATTCTGTAACATTATCGATACCATCTCCATCCCGGTCTTGATTTGCATCACCCGCATCGACAGGGTTTAAACCATTTCGAAGCTCCCACTCATCCGGCATGCCATCATTGTCGTCATCTTCGTCAGCATTGTTTCCAGTACCATCACCATCTGTGTCTGTATCTTCAGAGTCATCAAATGGGAAAGCATCATTCACATCATTTACCCCATCATTGTCATCATCAGTATCGGCATTGTCGCCGGTTCCATCTCCATCGTTGTCTGAATTCTCATTAACATTTAATGGAAACGCATCCGAGTCGTCATTCACACCATCGTTGTCATCATCATTGTCGGCATTGTTACCAATACCATCTTGGTCTGTGTCTTGTGATTCATTGGCATCTAAAGGAAATGCATCGTCTACATCATTCACACCATCATTGTCATCATCGACATCAGCATTGTCCCCGCTACCGTCTCCATCATTATCTTGAGATTCGTTAGCATCAAGCGGAAACGCATCTTCTGTATCAAGAGCCCCATCATTGTCATCATCATTATCGGCGTTATTACCAACACCATCTTGATCCGTGTCTTGTGATTCATTGGCATCTAAAGGAAAGGCGTCATCTATGTCATTCACGCCATCATTATCATCATCAGTATCAACGTCATTGGGCACGCCATCCTGATCGAAGTCGCGTTCACCTGCTTTGAAGTAGTTTGCTCTGATACCAGCATGTGTCCAGGCAGCAATAGCATTGCCGAGACCATCAATCTCAATATTGATTGGGCAGCAGTCTGTGCCGCCTTGTGCATTCAGGTCGTAAAGCAATTCGGCACCAAGCCAATCACTTTCGGGTGTTATGCGATTGGCATAAATATTGGAGTCATAATCTAAATTGCTAGCATGAAAAACAACGATAGCATTGCCAAGATTGTCGATTGCCAAGTCTGAAAATTCACCCCACCTAAAGCTATCGCCTATTAGCTTCTGCGGTTGAGTCCATCCTTGCCCGGGCCGTAAGTACATCCCTCTGATGAACTGATTCAGAAATCCTCTCGATTCATGCCATGCAATGACTGCATGTCCCGAATCACCATAGGCCAGGCGAGGACGTGAGATACCATAGTATTCTTGGCTTAAAACACGTAGTTCATCGGACCAACCATCTGATTCATTGTATTGTTGAACAAAGTACGAATCTACAAACCGACCGGTTCCTAAATTGACATAACCCAAATGAAGCGCCATTACATTACCGGCATTATCGATCGCAACATTAGACAAAACTCTGGCATCAGCAAATTTTTCAACCTCGCTCCAACCGTTGCTTTTGTCATAAAAGCTGATCCAACTACTTCGTTCAGCACCGCTGTATCGATACAAACTAAAACCTAAAACAGCTTGACCGGACTGATTCATGTCTAGATTAGTTACTTGTACTCCGTCAGAGGTGTTAGACGGGAATGGAGTAATAGCGATTACTTGAATTTCATCACTGAGCCCTAATGCACTTGAATACTCTTTGGAATTGAGCTGAAAAGTACGGTCGAAAGAATCCGGCGTTAAAGTTGCCCATACAAACAAGGCTTCATCAGTTTCACTAAATTCTATATCAATGAATGGGTATATATAGTCAGCCGCCTGTGATTCAGTTGCAGCTTGAAGTTCAGTCCATCCAGTTGCTGGTTTGTATTCACTGTATGCTAAATAATATTGTTCCACGTCAGGCAAACTACGTGACCAAATCGCTACCGCATTCCCGCCACTATCCGCAGCAATCCTGACGTTCCTTAGCCCCTGGTAGGGTAAGTCATCCAGTAACGTTGGTTGGCTCCATGTGCCCAAGCCATCATATTGACTCGTGTAGATGCGGTCACGCCATTCAGTAGTTGAGGAATCAGTAAATTGCCATATGGCAAACGCTGTTCCGTCTCCCGCCATTGAAATCTCTGGTGTGCCACCCCCTCCTAACCCAGGGTTTACCTGAATTTGGCCTTGCCAAAGTCCGTAAGCTGTTTCTGCATCGGGGTCTATACTGTCATCAATGCGATCACCATCAGTATCTATAGAACGTGATGCGTCTAAAGGGAAAGCATCAGCACTATCAGCGACACCATCGTTATCGTCATCTTGGTCAATATTGTTACCTATTCCGTCACTATCTGTATCTGTAGTTTCTGACGGATCCAGCGGCAAATCGTCTTTATCATCATCGGTACCATCATTGTCATCATCACTATCGTTGGCATCGAATCTACCATCATCATCTGTATCAAGGTCTTGGGAACCAATACGCCCGTATATTTCAATCTCGGTTATAGATAATTGATAGGGTACATCTGACGATGAAGTGAAAAGGTAAAGTCTGCTACCTTCCTTTAATTCCGGTATCTCTATTATGTCTGTACCACCATCAGTATCCGATTCTAGGTACAGACGTGTAAAGAAGCTGTTATTTTCATCTGACAGAAAAAACACATAGTCTGCTGGGAGGTTGTCGCCCCAGCTTAAAACGATTCGGTCAATATAAAAGCTACCTCCCAACTCTATCTGAATAGTAAAACTGCCCTCTAAATCACTCGTCCAACTTGTAGTTGGATTACCATCAATGGCTAATTCCGCCGCGTTTTCTAACGTTGGTGTTTGCACTGAGGGTACTATTATTTCAACAGGAGATAGTTGTTCCGAATCTAGTGTTTCGCCGTTTGGTGTTGAATCAGTGTTGTCCCCAATACCATCTCCATCTCTATCGTTGTACTCTGTTTCATCGAGAGGAAATGCATCATCTGCATCATATACTCGGTCATTGTCATCGTCGAAGTCGATATTGTTGGGGATACCGTCATCATCGGTGTCGATTAAGGTAGCTTCGCTGTAATCACCAATGCCGTTATTGTTTTCATCTTTATCCTCGCTAACATCCAGCGGGAAAGCATCATTAATATCTGCATAGCCGTCGCCGTCGTCGTCGTTATCAGCATTGTCGCCCACACTATCTCCATCGGTATCTAGAGTCTCTTCGCTATTAAATGGAAAGGCATCTTCTGTGTCATTGACACCATCATTATCATTATCTGGGTCGCTATTGTTTCCAATGCCATCACCATCACTATCGATGGTTTCACTTGCATCAAAAGGAAAAGCATCTTCACTATCAGAGACACCGTCATTGTCATCATCTAAATCAGTATTATCACCAACACCATCATTATCGTAGTCAGATGTTTCGTACGGGTTAACTGGGTAAACGTCTGTTAAATCGTCAAAGCTATCTCCATCCGTGTCATCGTTCTCATGAATCTTGAATATAGTGAAGGTATTTCTTGTAATATTGTTCTCGTCGAGAACGAGGCGTGTACCCATCAAATAAACATCTGTATCTACCCTCAATAGCTGAAAGGT
>CALISW010000229.1 GCA_938041655.1 uncultured Thiotrichales bacterium
TTATGTGAATGAAGTACTCAAGGGCGGGTTTTCTACTTGCAAGTTGAGCGCTAGTAAAAAAGACATGCAGCGCTATCTTGAGCAAGCCACGGAACAGGTTGGTGGATATTATGAAAGCATGTTACTGGAAAACCTCAAGCAGCAACTGGATAAGCTACCAGCTCAATAGCTTTTGCCCTAGCAGTCTTCCCAAAGTCAGAGCTGGTGTGAGTGACATGCCACCAGCAAAACCTTTGCCCGTTAGTCGAGTGAAGCCAAGCACTTCACCGGCAGCGTAGAGATTCTTTATCACGCTGCCATCTTCGCGTAAGACTCTTAGATTCTCATCGGCTGCAATACCGGCCGGGCTGCAGACTGTGATGCCCTGGGCACCCATAGCATAGTAGGGGCCTTGATTGATTTCCCTTAACATAAACTCCCGACCAAAAGTCGGGTCTTTGCCGTTGCGTACTGACTGATTAAATTCATCGATGGAGTTTTGGAGTATGGCGCCGTCGATACCCATTTGCTCTGCCAGTTCTGGAATGCTATCGGCTTTGTAAAAATTAGGGTGCGATCCAAACTTCGCTTTAAACTCATCTTCAGGCAAGTAAGTGATCGGTGGCGCATTTTGTAAGATGCCACTGTCACAAACGATAAACATTTTCATGTTGGGTTGGTTAAGCAAGCTATTTTCATGGTAGTCGATGCTAGGGTGGTCTTCTCGCATGAAGCGTTCGCCACTGGCATTGACATAAATCTCCCATGCGCGTCGTTGATTCGGGGCAAGATTAAAAAACTGTCCTGACAGCGGGTCATCCGCATCTTCACGCCAGCCAGCAAAGGTGCATAGGAATTTATCTTCACCGTCGACTTTTGCACCATGTTCGCGCGCAGCGACCATGCCGTCGCCGCGAGAGTAGGGGTTGCAGAATGAGCACAATGGTTGTTCGGGGTTAAACTCCTGCCATAGGTCATTATTCGCCGCATAGCCGCCGCTGGTTAAGACCACGTTTTTACCACGATACTCAACTGTCAGACCATCTTGAGTTGCATGTATACCGACTACCTCATCATTCTCGACAATAAGAGAATTCATTTTGGTGCTCATTTGCAGTGAAATTTTATTGTCACTCACAAGTTTTTCGTAGGTAGGGCGCAAGGCATCCAATACAGAAATGCCTTCGTTATTACCCCAGTAATAACGCCTGACGGTGTAGGGCTCATGCACGACGCCAGCTTCGGGTGAGCCAGGGGCTAGTTCAAAGCCAAGCTCAAACAGCCACTCAATCGTGTCTGCCGCATTATCGATAGCTAGCTTTCCTAGAACAGGGTCCATGGTGTTGTCGGTAATTCTCTGCACGTCGTCGTAGTGGGCTTGTGGTGAATCTTCAATGCCTAATTTGGCTTGTACCGATGTGCCCGCCGCTGCCATTTGTCCTGAAGACCAATGCAGTGTGCCACCTATTCTGTTATCAGCCTCGACTTGTAGAACCTTGGCACCTCGTTGCGCGGCAAAGATGGCAGCAGGAATACCACTTGAGCCAGCGCCGATAATTATGACGTCCCAATTTTTGTTTTTTGAGCTCACTGCATACCTCTATTGTTGTGTTAGCACAAAAAAGCCACCCGCAGGTGGCTTTTGTTTGTAATCAAAGACCTAGAATTTGTAATTTATTCTCAGGCCAAAGTCACGTTGATCTTGTGGCGAAACCGCTACGCCTTGGAATGCTGTTAACAGGCCGAAGTTTGTCGGCCTGGAAAAGTCAGTCCATCTAGCACCAGCAGCCCATTGGTCTTCATCAAAGACATTATTAACGTACGCTTCGATGCGCCAGTCTTCCATCTCTATACCGGCTCGTACGTTGGCGATGAAGTATGCACCTATATAGCCAAGATTGGATTCATCAACAAATGCTTTGCCAAAGTAGTTGGCGTCAAAGCGGAAAAAACCAGTGTTTCCACTTGCCATCTCTGTGGCGTATGCGGCACTGAAGTTACCACTCCATTTTGGTGAGCGGGGTGTTTTGTTACCACGCATATCCGAGAATCCAGCTACTGGCGCAACAAAGTTATAAACATATTTGGTGTATTCGGTGTCCGCATAGGCGATTGCAGCAGCAACCGTCCAGTTATCACTGGCTTGTAGCACAGTCTCGGCTTCGAAGCCTAAAATTTCGGCATCACCAGTTAGTAGCACATTGCGAGAATTGAAGAATGGGGCAAGTCCGCCCATGCCATCAGAAACCATTGCTGGGTCACCAAGCACGATTCCATCAGCGGCGTCACAACCTGTTTGCCCGAACTTTGCTGCATCACAAGTTTCATTTATCAGAGCGCTTGATCGTCCTTTAATGCCAGACCATTCATTATAGAAAGCTGCTAAATTAAGTTGGCCTCTACCATCCCAGAAGCCTTGCTTCCAACCAATCTCGATACTATCCAGCACTTCTTCTTCGAGAAACTCCGAGACACCAGGGATTTGGGTTTCATATTGTGTACGCTCTCGAGTATCGGCGTTCAAATATTGAGTATTGATATCACCCGGAACTGTTCCTATCGCGAAGCTGGCATAGATGTTGGTATCATCACTCGGCGTCCACCGAATGATGCCTCGTGGAAGAAATTTGTCATAATTGACGGTCAATGCATTACTACTAAGACCAGTATTCGACAGTGTGCCGCCCTTGGTCACTTCATCTTGTTGGCTTCTGCCTTCGAGGATAAGTGTCAAGGTGTCAGTTATATCGAAATCAATGGCAGCAAAAATCCCGAGTACTTCAGATTCATCGGATCCCGCGAATGAATTGGGAAAGAATAATTGCGCTAGGCATGGTGCTGTATTTCCAGGAAATACGGTGAAACATAAAGTTGCTGCGTCCCCTCCAGCACCAGAGGCTGTAAATTCTTGCTCATAATAATTCAAGCCTGCAGACCACCTCAGACGTTGGTCAGAAGGCGAGGTGATACGTATTTCTGCACTGGTATCTTCAAGCTTCTGTGGATCTCTGGAATACCAGTTGTCACGGTTGCTTAAGTCAAAGTCACGAATCCAGTTCGAGCCTTGTTCATTCGTGCCAAGAATAACATCCAGAGAGTAGCCGTTATTAAAATCATAACTGGCATGCGCGCTATAGCGTTCTACTTTACGATTCAGGCCAACATCGCCGATACTCGGGATACCTGGTTGAATAGCAGCGCCTGCCAGCGAGTTCGCAATAAAGTCAGGTAAAATAGTATTTCCGTCGATCACCGGGCCACCTGTGAAAGTTACCGCATCAAAACCTGGTACCTCACCACAGATGTAGTTGGTAGGGCTTGCAGATGCGCCTGTCCCTGTAGTGATCGTTTTACCGGTACAGGTATCATTTAAATCACCAGCAATAAAGCCACCTGCCGGAGCACCATCATCGTCTTCAGAGCGCGATGCTCTTAGTTTGAGAGAGAAGTTATCAGTAGGTTGCCAGAATAGAGCCGCATTGATCGCCGTAGTTTCTTCGTTACCAAGTCGTCCGCCATCTGAGGCTTCATATTGACCACGTTTATCAAATAAACGTGCACTTATGCTTCCTGACAGAGTGCTAGTAATGGGGCCTTCATAAATCCCTTGAAAATTATTATTACCCTTGGATGAGATGCTCATTTCAAGTTCACCAGAACATTCTTCCAGACTTGGGTTGCGAGTGATCATGTTGACCGCACCGCCGAAGGTATTTCGACCAAAGTAAGCAGATTGTGGTCCTTTTATGACTTCTACGCGCTCTATATCCATCAATGAGAGTGACGTACCCCCATTCAGAACGTAGACACCATCAATGAATAAAGCGCCAGTTTCAAAGCTGGGTGAGAATTGCGCCTGATTCAGGCCACGAAAGCGGAGTGTAGTATTGTAGCGTCCCGGTTGTTGTCCGCCCTGATTATTAAAGTGAAAGCCGGCCGTTTGACCAGAAATATCTTCCATTCCAGCAAGACCTGCTTCACGAATATCATCAGCAGAGAAAGTGGTAATCGACACGGGAATTTCTTGTAGAGATTCAGTTCGTTTACGCGCGGTAACTACAATTTCTTCAAGCTCCGCCGAGTAACTCAAACTGGTTAAACCGAATGTTTCAACTATGACAAATATCGTGATTAGTAGGACTTTATTGATTTTCATGATGATCTCCGTACTGATAGTTATATTATTTTTATAGTGGCATCCTTCATATAGTATATTGTTATAACATTATATCAAGGGAGCTTCGAGAGAAATTCCAGTAAAAAATAGAGCAATAATTGAAATTAATGCGCTCACAATGTTTGTTTTTGAAATATTAGTAGCTTGATAAGCAATTTATGGGGTTATTTTGAATAACGATAGTCAGGTATAAACACAAACATAACGATATTATTTGTCTGAGTTTACGTCGCTATTTCTTAACCAGCTGCAATAAAGTCTAAAACGGCATCTACCCATTGCTCGGGTTGTTGGTCAACAATATCAACTCCACCACCTTGCATGACGACATAATCAAGATCGGGGCGCAGCTTGTGTGAAAGCTCTGCGAGTTCGAAAATCATGTCGCCGGTGTTAGTTAATATCAGTGCCCGGTGCTTTAGTTTTTTTAAGTTCGGTTCGTGGTCGTAATTAAAAGCAGCATTATGGCCATACCAGAAGGGTCCATATCCCATCATGGTTTCAACCACATACCGGGTAATCAGACTGGGGTCACTGCCTTCTTCGGCCCATTGCCAACGACGTTGAAACAACTCTGCCAGATGCGAGCCGTCAGTTTTATGGATGAATTCTTTTTCATTAACTCTGGTGTACTCATGCCATTTTTCTCGTTCTTCGTCAGTTAGAGGGCAGGGGCCATGCATGATTACATTACGGACACGATCGGGGTGCAGTAATGCCAGCTCATTAGATACCAGAGCACCAGTGTGATGGCCACACACATCAGCTATTGAGATAGAAAGATGATCCATTACGGCTAGAATGCTATTCGCATAATCTGCAATAGTCGGCACATCGGGGCTAACATCCGACATTCCGAACCCAGGGTAATCTACGCCTATGGCCCGCACACCGCGTTTAGAAAACACCTTATATACAGAGTCATACTGACGTGAAGTCATTGGTGCCTGATGGCAAAGCATAATCGGTACATCACTGCCACCGGTGTCTTGATAATGAACCTGCCCGAACTGACCTTTTGCATAACCTCTGGTTGGCATAGCTATCTCTCCTCGTTTGAGAATAGTGTATGCGTTTGCCGTTTATCGGGCAAATGCTACAGCTACTGTAATTAACAGTTCTGTGAGTTTACAATTCAACCTTAAGTAGTTGATTTTAGCTTTAATTGTTAAATCAGAGTCGAATGCTATGGATGCACAAATTGATGTGATCTATGCCCTGTTGAATTGGACATCCTGAACCAAACGACTGATGAACAGGCTGCCTTTTTTGGCTGGTATCGTACAGAATATGTTCACTGTCTGAAATTAAACGAAGGCAGCGACAGGATCCGATTGTAGTGAGCTACTCAGGGTAAGGACGATAGAGAAACTCGCGGATCTGAATAATGGAATTAAATGGAGTAATTCATGCTTATTTTAACTCGTCGTATCGGCGAAACACTCATGATCGGAGACGATGTCAGCATTACTGTACTCGGTGTGAAGGGCAATCAGGTGCGCATCGGAATTGATGCACCAAAGGAAGTTGCGGTGCATCGTGAAGAGATCTACGAGAGAATTCAATCAGAACAAAATGGCAATTCTGGAGCTAACGGAAACCAGTGAGCCAATGCGGTCTTCAGAGGCTTTACCTCAACCACTAAGATGGGTATGCTTCGCCATTGTGGAGAGGTGGCCGAGCGGCTGAAGGCGCTCCCCTGCT
>CALISW010000230.1 GCA_938041655.1 uncultured Thiotrichales bacterium
GGTAGCATCTGGCAAGAAGTTCCTGAACAAATTGTACTGAACAATGTTGCGTTCATTACTACCGTTAGATTCATTGATATTTGCGCCAGCACTAATGAACATGCTTATCGCAGCACCCTCTTTAGCTTCAGTAGTAGGCAAACCTTCAAACAAATTGCGCTCAACCACATTATCGGTGCCACCAATAGTCATATAGTGAAGCTCATCACTACCACCAATGTGAGAAGGTCGATCTTCTATCTGTCCAAGAATCTGGTTGTTACTGAAAGTATTGGCAGAACCCTGTAGTCGTATGGAACCCTCACCTTCACCACAGTTTGCAGTATTGGGGTTAGACAAATCATCAAATATCAAACCATCAATTACGATTCCTGTAGTGGAGCTTCCGTAAACGATGCAAGTAGAACCGGTAATTACTGCAGTACTGTCAGCAGTTAGTTGTATGGTGACATTATCAGTGCCAATCTCTAACTCAGCCATATCCTGATAGTCTTCTCCACTGGCGGCGGATGCAATCCCGATAATATCGCCATCCATTGCCGCAGCTATCGCCGCTGCCAGAGATGCTTCTCCGTCTGCAACGAAGCTGTATATAAAGTCAGTAGTTGTTGCTGTTGGCGCTTCAGGCAAGGTTAACCCGTCTATATAGGTGGCAGTAACCGTAACCGCAAGCCCAAGTTGTGCTGGCTGCAACACATAAACATTGGTGGTGTCGTTAGTGACGACGTTTGCCAGCTCCACACCATTCTCATCTGTCCAGACATAATTGATAGCAGCAGGATTAGCAAACCCGTCACCATCGACAACTGTCGCCGTGAGAGCATCGCCAACCTGAATCGTTCCAGAGATGGCAACACTGCCTTCCGCTGAGGGTGGCACTACAGGACCTACTTCAGCGGAAGTTAACTCTTCACTGTAACCGTCGTCATCCGTGTAAACTACGCTCACTGAAATAGTTTCACCAACTTCATCATCGGTAAGAGTAAATGTAGAATCAGTTGCGCCAACAATAGGACCGCTGTTGCTGCCTATCCATTGAAAGGTAACATCGCCGAAACCGTTATCATCTTCTAATACGGCAGTAAGCACCTGTCCAACCAGCGCACCATCTGCTGGTAGCTCAACCTCAAGAGTTGGTGCTGCGTTTAAAGACTGCACACTCAGACCACCGGAAACTGCTGTAGAGGTTATATTGTCAGCATCCGTGTACTGGATACCAACAGTAATTGCAGCGCGACCCTCGTCAGCCGTCAATGTATAGGTTGAGCTGGTTGCACCCGGAATCGCGTCACCATCTGCGTACCATTGATAGCTTACTGTATTTTGTAACACACCATCCGCGTCAGTCACTTGTGCCGTGAGGGTTTCACCTACGGTAGCATTTCCACTAATCGTTGCAGTTCCCGGACTATTGTTCGTACCAAATCCATTAACGTCTCTGCTCCCACCACTACAAGCAACTAATGTTGTTGTAACCAATACCAAAAAAAGTAATCTTAAATACATATTTCCCCCAATTGAGATTTTGTATAATTTATAAGTTGGGTCGGCACAATTTATGTATACCACCCTATGCAGAACTAGTATTTAGCACGCACTCCAAAAAATATTCTTGAACCGTAATAATTCACTTCACCCAGATTGTCTTCGGTGAAGAAATATTGTGCCTTAGGTTCATCGAACAGATTGATTGCTTCAAGTGAAAGCCTGATGTTGTCAGTAACATAATAAGAAGCTCGTGCTTCCCAAACTCCTACATCACCAACGTAGCGGAGGCGGGTACCATTGGAGGTGTAAGGCTGGAAATATTCACTTCTGTATTTGTAAATCAACGAACCATCAAATTCACCCACTTGATAATAAAGCTGACCAGACAATGTGTTTTCTGAAAAACCTGGGACGTTGCCGGGCGCTAAAATACCCTCGTTGGTCTGAACAAAATTGCCACTTCCATCAATGAAACCTCGGTCGCCATACAAGCTGTCTTGAAATTCAAAATCGGAATCAGCATGGTTATAACTAACCTTGGCGCCCAGGCCACCCAAGAGACCAGGTAAGTAAGAAAAGCGATGTGAAGCGGTTAACTCGATTCCCGTTAAGGTACTGGTATCTTTATTAGTCTGTTGTAACACGATGGGGAATGTCAGTGTCTGTCCATCCACATCGTATTGCTCTTCAACAACCGTATTGGTAAAGCCACCTGTAAACTCTTTGAGATAAAGTGTAGCAGCCAGAATTGAATCCTCATTCGGGTACCACTCTAGTGCAACGTCATAGTTCCAGGATGTTAACGGGTCTGCGGTAGGGTTACCTGCTCCGGTAACACCAGTGAGCAAGGCATCAACCGTTAGCGGGTCTTCGTCATCATCGGCCACCTGAAAGCTACGCTGAAAACCCATGTCTCCCGGATCAGCTCGAGACAAGCCACGGAATACACCTGCACGCAAAACCAACTCGTCGGAAAGATCCATTACGAAATTGACACTGGGCAACACCTCTGTGTAATCGTGCTTGGTAGAGATTGATTCAAGATCGTCGGTTGTTACTAATGAAAGTTCCAGAGTCGCTGGATCCACCTCAATATTGAATGCACTTCTGTAGCCAACAGACGTTACTTCGGTGTTAACTACGCGAGCACCAAAGTTACCTCTTACAGGATAGTCACCCCACACGCTGTCAAAATTCGCTTTCAGATAAAATGCCTGAGTGTCTTCTGTAACATCAACTGTCTGCGGATGATTCTCCAGCTCTGGGTAAGCCAGCACGGCATCATTACCCGCCAGAATCGCATCAAGACGGCAACGATTATCAAATATTGCCCAGCCATTGAAATTGTTAATCACATTGCCACTTGCATCGACATTGGTAACCAGTGAGCCGGAATTCGAACCACTTAAAAAATCTTTCTCAGGGAATCCCTGCGCACATGCCATCACTGCTGGATCAGCATCACTTACGGTAAAGGTCTCGCGAGCACCATTACTACCCGATGCGCTACCACCGCGGGCAGCATAATAAGAGAGCTCCGCTACACGTGCTCCGAAATCCAAGCTTTTGACAAACCCGGAGTCCATATTAAAATTGAAATCGAGCCGTGCTGCTTCAATTGTATTCTCTCTGTCAGCATCGGTATCAATTCGCACCCGTAAACCATCGTCAAAATTAGCGGGATCTGTGATATCAAAATCTTCAATAGTCCACGTCACATACCCATCATCGGTTCGCGTAAACGTTACATCCTGCCTGCTTTGGCTTTGCTGGCGAAATGAAGCCTGTTGTTCTATACGCGTTGTTTCAGATGATGAAATATCAATACTGGCAACTAGTCGATCTGTGACGTCATATTCAGCATTAAATCCCCAGCCAGTGTATTCCTCTGTTCGGGTAAATAATTCACCATTGGAATCGATGTCGGTTTCACCCGCCCAACTAGTGACTACACCGTTAGTTTGAAACTCCAGCGCATCAAGGGTCGTGCCTCTGGTATTGCGCTTCATATTGGCGAAGTTAAGATCGTAACGATCTTCTTTCTGCTCTCGCTCCGACCATTGGATATCCAGATTTATATCCAGTCTTTCGTTTGGCTGCCATTGAAATGCAGCAAACACAGATTCGCGTTTGTCATTAGTATCATTCTGACGAAAGCCGCGTGAACTACCAGCCCAAGCATACGGGCGACCATCATCAACTGCAGCACCTGTTGCAGGGTCTATAGAAGTGTCATAGGCACCATTTGAACCAGAGCCTGCAGGATTGTCCTCACAATCATCATTAGTTCCAGTAGTATTTGAATAGCCCTGCAATGGATCATTATCAGCCAGACAAGCAAACAAAGAGGAGCCGCTTGGGCTCGATGAACGCATCTCTTGTTCCGGTTGAGAAATATCACTCAACTGAAGACCGAGTGAAATACCTATCTCACCGCCACCTACCAACGCAATTTGATCAACATAACTGGCTGTAGCACGATGACCGATATCACCGGCCATGGTATCTGAAATGTTTTTCTGATCAGGGTTATAGTTACCTTTAACATCAAACTGGAATCGGCGTTTGCCATAGTCCAGTGGCTTTAATGTTTCCAGTTCTATCAAACCAGCAACACCACCCTCAATCAAACTCGCGTCCTGAGTTTTGTAAATCGCGAGTTTATTCATTAATTCAGATGGGAATTGTGAAAAGTTAACCGAGCGATCACCAGTTCCATTGGTTGCCATACGACCATTAAAAGTCGTTGCACTCAGGAAGGGACCCAGACCACGAATAGATATTTCTGTCGCACCACCATTTTCTCTATGGGATGCCGCACCGGTTATAGACTCTAACGCTTCACCTATCGACAGAGCAGGAAGGTCTCCAATATCTGTGGCCGATAATCCATCAACAATCGTTTCTGCGTTCCGCTTAATCTCAATCGTACTTTGGATTGTTGCACGTGTTCCTGTGACGATAACCTCTTCGATAACTTCTTCTTCTACAATCTCTTCTGCGGCAAAGATTACGCCGGGAAAGGCGAGCACAAGAGTACTGAGTGCCAACAGCCTGAAATATGATCTCGAGATTTCGAAGTGAATTGGAGCCTTGATATTACGCATGTGTGTCCCCCGTTAGCGTTTCTACTTCTATTATTTTTATTTCTTATTACTAATTTATGATTGGTATGACCAATTTTCAGATATTGGTAGTGCCAAAAGAAATACTAATGCTTACCAATTTTAATAGCAAATTTGGTTGGCTTAATAATGTCATAAACTTAGTATTGGGAACCGTACAAACACAATTTAGTTATTGCTCCAGCTTTAGTTGACCACAAAGTAACTGTATTCGGCTATGTTTGCACCGATCCATTTGGCCCAAAGTCTGTCAAGAAATCATGATCGATAGCCCTCAAATACTAATACCAAGCAGATTCTGCATTAAACTGGTATTGCTGTCTCCGACTTGACTGACTCAATCACAACATACGTATGCGTTTGGCTAATCAATGGAATTGAAGCCAGTTTTTCACCAAGAAACCTTTGATAGTGACGCATATCGGCACAACGTATTTTAATCAGATAATCAAACCCTCCCGCAACCATATGACAGGACTCCACTTCTTCGAGGTCAAGCATCTGCTGGTTAAAGGATTTTAAGTCTTTGGTGCTCGTACTAGTAAGCAGGACTTGTATGAATGCGGATAAATTGGCATTGAGCTTGGCTGGGTCTGCTAAAGCAACATAACCTTTTATGTATCCGTCTCGCTCTAGACGCCTTACCCTTTCAAGGCATGGCGTTGGGCTTAAATTTATTTTACGTGAGAGGTCAACATTAGAAATTCGCCCATCACGCTGCAATAGCGCCAATATCTTGCGATCTGTTTTATCCAAGGCATCCATATTAAATATCGTTATTTATAGAATATTGTGATTATATCCTGTTATTTCGCTAAATTTAGAGAGTAATAAACCATAATATATGGAAAATACAACATAAGATAAAACACTGACACACACCATGCCTCTTACAGATGAACTACTGAACGAAATATCAAAACGTAAGCATGAACCTGAACATGAGTGCGTTGAGCGATTGCTACAGGCAGGAAAATTAAACAAACAACAAAAAGACGAGCTACTTGGCAACGCCTCAACAATAGTGGAAGAGTGCCGTGCCCGTAGCGACGATGCCGGCACCCTGGAAGCGTTTCTACTTGAGTTTGGACTATCTAATAATGAAGGCGTCGCACTCATGTGCCTGGCAGAATCATTACTGCGAATCCCAGATGCTGAAAACATTGATAAATTGATTGCAGAAAAAATCGCCACCGGTGATTGGGCATCGCATAAAGGGCAATCGCCATCCGCGTTTGTTAACGCTTCGGTGTGGGGCTTGATGTTAACCGGCGAAGTTATTTCTGATGAAAGTAACGCTGAATATGAATCCAACAAATGGCTCGGCAAGTTGGTGAATCGCGTCAGTGAGCCAATTGTACGCAAAGCGATGCTGCAAGCAATGCGCATTATGGGTAAGCAATATGTATTAGGCAGAAATATTAACGAGGCAATCGAGCGTTCAAAAAAATACCAGCAGAGCCATACCCGCTTTTCCTTTGACATGCTTGGTGAAGGCGCGCGAACCTTCGAAGATGCCGAGCGCTACTTTCAAAGTTATCGCTCAGCCATAACTGCCATTGCCGAAACCACTAATGATGAAACAATCAATAACGCCAATAGTATTTCAATAAAACTATCGGCCTTACACCCCCGTTATGAACCTTCTAAATCAAAGCTGGTAATGACCAACCTCTATGAAAAAATCCTGTCACTAGCTTGCCTGGCAAAAGAACATAACTTAGCCATTAGCATAGATGCCGAAGAAGCTTCGCGACTCGAATTAAATTTATTGCTGTTTGAAAAGCTGGCCTTTGCAAAAGAGTTGAAAAACTGGGAAGGCCTTGGCTTTGTCTTACAGGCTTACCAAAAACGAGCTGTAACTGTTTGTGACTGGTTAGTCGAACTGGCCAAATCCAGCCAGAAAAAAATTACCGTAAGACTGGTAAAAGGCGCTTACTGGGACACAGAAATAAAACACGCCCAGGAATCAGGCTTCTCTGACTATCCGGTCTTTACCCGAAAAGCAAATACTGATCTGTCTTATCGTGTTTGTGCAAAAAAACTGTTGGCTGAGCAAGCGCATATCTACCCGCAGTTTGCTACGCACAACGCTCAAACTATTGCGCTAATAAATATTCTGGGTAAGAACTGTGATTATGAGTTTCAACGCTTACATGGCATGGGTGAACTACTCTACAACGTACTTGATGAGCAGCAGGTATTACCTAAAGTACGAATTTATGCGCCCGTAGGAGAACATCAGGATTTACTGCCCTATCTGGTCAGACGATTACTTGAAAACGGAGCTAACAGTTCTTTCGTCAACCGTTTCCTCGACGACGCCACACCAATCAACGAACTGATTAAAGACACTGAAACTGAAGTGATGACTAGTAAATCATTGCGTAATCAGCACATTCCTTTACCCAAAAACTTGTTCAATACTGAATTGGATATGCGACCCAACTCAAGCGGGCTGGATATTGAAGAACAAGATCAACTCCTGGCACTTGAACAAGTCTGCGACAACAATAAAGGTAATTTTATAGAATGCCGGCCGATCATCGATGGTCAAAAGCTAACCGGTAGCAGCACTCAACTGTTTAGCCCTGCACAGACCAGTAAGGCATACGGAGATATACTAAATACATCTGCAGATGATGCTATCAATGCTCTGCATAGCGCCAGCACATCACAACAACAGTGGAACTCATCCGGCAGTGTTCACCGTGCAGAAACATTAAATCGTACGGCTGATCTGATTCAAGAGCATCAAGATGATTTAATCGCACTGCTGGCACTGGAAGCGGGGCGTACGCTCAATGATGGAATCTCGGAAGTAAGAGAAGCCATAGATTTCTGCCGTTATTACGCCCACCAATCTTTGCTGCATTTTGACACTCCAACACTTTTACCCGGGCCAACAGGTGAAAGCAATGAACTAACACTGCAAGGTCGTGGCGTTTTTCTTTGTATTAGTCCATGGAACTTTCCGTTGGCAATATTCATGGGACAAATTGCAGCCGCGTTAGCCGCTGGTAACGCTGTGCTGGCCAAACCAGCCGAGCAAACACCTGCAATCGCCATGAAAGCGATAGAGTTTTTTCATCAAGCCGGCGTGCCTGTTGATGTGCTTCATTACTTACCTGGAGATGGTGCGACCATTGGAAATGCACTGGTAGCCAACTCGAAGCTTGGCGGTGTGATGTTTACCGGTTCTACTGAAACTGCCAAGATCATCAATAAAAATCTCGCTGATCGTGAAGGCCCAATTATCCCGTTCGTTGCCGAAACAGGTGGCATCAACGTAATGCTTGCTGACTCAACCGCACTACCTGAACAATTAATAGATGATGTAATTGAATCAGCCTTCAACAGCGCCGGTCAACGCTGTTCTGCGCTACGTGTTTTATACATACAAGACGAGATCGCTAATAAAGTCATAGAAATGCTATCGGGTGCTATGCAGACCTTGCAACTAGGAAACCCAAGCCTGGCTTCCAGTGATATTGGCCCGGTAATCGATGCTGATGCAAAGCACGCCCTGGAAGATCATTGTCGCAAGATGAAGAAAAACGCCACATTACTGGCTGCTGCTGGTGAAACATCAACATCAGGGAATTATGTTGTGCCTCATGCCTTTGAAATCAGCACATTGTCTGAATTACCGGATGAAGTCTTTGGGCCGATACTGCATATCATTCGCTACCAATCAGATCAACTGGATGACGTTATTGATGATATTAACAACAGTGGCTATGGCTTAACACTCGGGGTACACAGCCGAATAAAAAGCGTCGCTGAAACCATCTTTGATAAGACAACGGTCGGCAACGTTTACATCAATAGAAATATCGTTGGAGCAGTAGTTGGCGTCAATCCTTTTGGTGGTAATGGCTTGTCAGGTACCGGACCAAAAGCAGGCGGGCCACACTATCTAGCTAGACTCGGTATAGAGAGAACTCTAACGACTAACGATGTTGCAACAGGCGGCAATATTGAATTATTTACGAATGGGTCGAATTGAGCCTGTGTAAATTTGTACAAGGCCTCGTCTGGCAGGCTTCAAGCATATGAGCATGTTTATGGTGTTACGATTTCAAACCAGTATTCGGGCTCTTCAATCAAATCGAACAGAGCTTTTATCTTGAGTTGGCTACCAGTAATTTTCAGCTCACCGTTTTTACGCAATTCTGTAATCGTGCTTGACTTCATGTTTAATGCATCAAGTGCTGCTCGGGTCATGGATAAAGCAGGAATACCCTCTTTGCGTATTCCCATACGGTGATGCAAGGCTCCGCCGGAAACGAACAAGTGTGCAACTTCGCCTGTATCTGAAATCTCAAAATTAATCTCCAACCCTTCTTCGGCTGCGGCTTTGGGGCCATTTAGGCGAACTGCCAAAAGGTCAAAATAAAGATTGAGGGGCACCGCCTTTACTACATCGGGGCCATTGGTGCGCGGGGCTGGCAAGTCCAGAATACCCCGCGTCAGTTCTTGTGCACCGGTAAGATAAAAATTGCGCCAGGAACCACTCTCAGATTGATACGCTAGTTGGCGATACACTTTTGCCAACATGTTTTTTGCATCCTTATTCGAAGGTTCCGCAAACACAAGATGGTTTAAAGCCGTCGCTGCATATCGAAACTCACCAGCATCATAATCCTGCTGAGCCTTATCTAAAACAGCCTGTGCACCACCAACGTAAGCAACGAACTTCTTTCCTTCTTTCACCGGTGGTAACGGATTTAAATTGGCAGGGTTTCCATCAAAATAGCCAAAATAGAGCTGATATTGAGATTTAGAGTTGTGACTGACGGTTCCATAGTAATCACGGTTGGCAAAGCCACGCGCAATGGAGTCTGGCAAGTCAATCAGTTCAGGGATTTCATGAATGGTGTGACCCTGATTTGCCAAACGCACGGTCTGGTCGTGTATGTAGCGGTAGAGATTGCGCTGACCTACCCATAACTCACGCACATCATTTTCACCCCACACTGGCCAATGGTGCGACCCGAAACTCACGTCGGTCTTATCGGCATAGTTATAAATGGCATCATCTATATAGCTTGACCAAAGGCGCCCATCGCGTACTTTTGCTCCACGCGGAGTCAAGAGGTTGTGCAGCGTATGATTGATAATTTCTGCCTGACAGAATGCACGCTGCTGTGGTAAATAAAACATAAATTCTGACGGAGCTTCTGCGCCCAAGGTGAGCATAAACTCAATCGGTACACCGTCAACTTCAAAACTTTCAAAGTCTTTACTCACCTCTCGGGTTGGCGCAAGCATCCCTGGGTTGCCATTGGAGATACCTTGTCCAAGCCCGACACCAACCTGGTCTTTGGGGCCTTTAGGTAAAAGAGGGCCGAACATATAGGTAGCGCGCCGCCCCATAGCATTACCGGCAAGAACGTTTTCGCTCACGGTTTCAAGAACAAATCCTTTGGGCGCAATGATTTCAAAATCATAATTCGCCGACAAACCTCGAATACCGCCATAATGGTCAATATGACTATGGGTTATAATTACAGCGCTTACAGGGCGCTCACCAAGTTCCCGATCTATAAGCGCTTTCGCGCGCGCCGCTGTTTCTCTGGTAATTAACGGGTCTACAACGATCCAACCAGTTTTACCTTCAATAAAAGTGACGTTAGATAAATCAAAACTGCGAACCTGATAAATACCTTCCGTTACTTTATAAAGACCATGTTTAGCCAACAATTGGCTCTGCCGCCAAAGACTGGGGTTAACGCTATCAGGTGCTTCGCCTTCCAAAAAATCATAAGCTGTGGGGTCGTAATTCGATATACCGTCTTCAAATGTTGCTATAAAACCTTTATTGGCACGCTCAAAATCACGCTTATCCGAAAAGTCGAGTGCTTTCACTGAGGCTTGATTGGCTCTGATTGTAGCGACATGCACTTCTCGCTCATCTCCATTTTC
>CALISW010000231.1 GCA_938041655.1 uncultured Thiotrichales bacterium
GATTTCCGGTCCAGTAACACTGGCAGGGAATACAGTGACGATTACCGGTACCGGTGGCGTGATCATTGTCGCTAATCAGCCTGGCAACACTCAGTATGAGGCAGCCACATCTGTCACCGAAACATTCGTCATTACGCTGGCTGATAACGTCATAAGTTTTGGTGAATTGAGCAATCAACTTCCAAGCGCAGCGCCATTTAACCTCAACGCTAGTGCAAGTTCAGGACTTCCGGTTTCTTACAGTCTAGTTTCCGGGCCAGCAACGATTAACGGTAATACCGTTACCCTGACTGGTGCAACGGGAACTGTAGTCATCAGCGCGAATCAGAGTGGCAACAACCTGTATGCGCCCGCTACCTCGGTACAACAAAGCTTTGATGTTGGTATGCTCGATAACGTCATTACCTTTGGCAGCTTATCTGACAAACTAATTACCGATGCTGATTTTAGTATCAGTGCCAGCGCCAGCTCTAACCTGCCGGTTAGCTTTAGCATTGTTAGTGGTCCTGCAACCATCTCTGGTAGCACGGTCAGCTTGACCGGAGCAGGCGCAGTGACTATTGCCGCCAATCAAGCCGGCAATAGCGATTATTCTGCAGCAACACCAGTGCAACAAAGTTTCAATGTCAGCCTGTTACCCAACGTCATCAGTTTTTCTACGATCAGTGATGTACTGGAAAACGCCGCACCATTTAGCGTCAGTGCAAGCGCCAGTTCCGGTTTACCGGTAAGCCTCAGCGTAGTCTCTGGACCAGCCACAATTTCAGGCAATACCATTACCCTGAACGGCACCACTGGTGTTGTCGTGGTTGCGGCTACCCAGGCTGGCGACAGTCAGACATCAGCTGCAACGACTGTGCAACGCAGCTTTACAGTTAACCCGGTTATCATCGGTCCCATCAGCTACTGTGATGCCAGCGCAAACAAGCCATGGAATAGATGGATCAGTGGTGTTCAACTAGCTGACCTGAATCATCAATTGCCCAAGAAAAACCAGTACGGTGATTACACCGTTGAGATCGCCACGGTTGAAAAAGGTAGCAGCTACACTGCCACGCTAACGACATCTCTGAGCTGGGTGTCAGAAACGTTGCACTATAAAGTCTGGATTGACTACAACCAGAACGGTGTATTCGAAACCAATGAAACTGCTATGTATATTGTGAATCCAGAAACCATGATGGGCGCACCAAGTGACATTGCCACCGCGACTATCAGTATTCCTGCCAGCGCAAATAATGGACCTACCCGCATGCGGGTGAGTCTGGCTTCCAACGAAGAACCTACACCCTGTGGCGTTCATGAACTTGGCGAAGTCAGTGACTTTACTGTCAACATAACAGGCCAAGCCTCACCGGTTGCCAGCATTAGTTGTCCTGCCGATGTCAATGTCCAGATTCTGGAACCATTAACCTCCGGCATAGCCAGCTGGACAGCTGCAAGCGGGTCAACCACCTGTCCAACAGGTAGCGCTACGGTAACCCAGACTGGCGGCGGCAGCAGTGGCAGCAGCTTTAACCTGGGCACAGAGACTATTAGCTATCAGGTTAGCGATGCTTGCGGTAATACTGAAAGTTGTAGTTTTGACGTTAACGTTTCCCAGCAACCAGTCAACTTGAGCTTTAGCTCCTGTCCCGACAATGTAAATGTAAGCGCCCCGTTGGGTGTGAACACGGCGATCGCCAGCTGGAATGCTCCAACTCTGGATAGTAATTGCCCAACCGGAGCTGGAACAATTACACAAACCTCCGGCCTCGCCAGTGGCAGTAGCTTCCAGATAGGGACTACTGCAATACAATTCTCGGCCAGCGACAGTTGTGGCAATACCGCCAGCTGTAATTTCTCTGTCAGTGTCAGTCAGCAAGCAGTGATTTTAAGTATTGATAACACGCCCGCTAATATCAATCTAGCAACGGCTCCAGGTGGCACTACTGCAGTTGCTAACTGGACTGCTCCGACAGTAAGCACCAATTGTCCAACTGGCAGTGCAAGCTTGTCACAGACAGCTGGACTAACCTCTGGTAGTGACTTCCCGATCGGCACCACAACTATTGAATACACCGCAACCGATGGTTGTGGCAATAGTGAAAGCAGTAGCTTTGATATCAGCGTAAGTGCTACTCCGATTGGTCCGATCAGCTATTGTGATGCTCAGGCAAATCGCCCCTGGAATGCCTGGATTTCTGCATTGGTAATGAATGATCTGACACATACTTCAGGTAAAGATCGTTATGGTGACTACACCAGTGAAAGCGCCACGCTCAACGCCAATGAGTTAACCACATTTACTCTGACAACCTCCTTGAGCTGGATCCGCGAGACGCTACACTACAAAATCTGGATTGATTACAACCAGAATGGCGTGTTTGAAGAAGGTCCGGAGACGGCTGTGTATCAGGTCAACCCGGAAACTATCAACGGCGCACCCACCGATATTGTTAGTAGTAGCTTCACTGTACCGGCAACAGCTCTGAGTGGATCAACCCGCATGCGCATCAGCATGGCCTGGAATGAAGAACCCACTCCTTGTGGCGTACACGAAAGTGGCGAGGTCAATGATTTCACGGTAATTATTGCCAACGGCTCGACTACGAGTAACAACACAGGTGGTGGAAATACCGGCGGCGGCACCGACCCTGGTATCAACAACGGAATCTGTGCGGCCGATAATCATATGTTTGTATTCGCTGGCCAGAGTAATATGCAGGGTCAGGGAGATGCAGACACTGCACCCGCAACAGACCCAACCCAGATCTTTGAGTACAAAGTTAAAAGCCGCTCAGTAGTGCCATTCGAAGAACGTTCCGGCGAATGGTGGGGGCCGGATGGCCCGGACGACATAGTGCTGGCCAAAGCCAAGACTGGTAGTTTGTTAGGCGCCTTTGCCAATACCTATAATGATCTAACCGGCAAGAAATTAACTGCAATCAGTACCACACGTGGTGGCGCTGGTTGGGTCTATGATAGCGGGTTTGATCACTGGCAGCCTGGTAGTGAAACCATGATCGCTGCTCTGGCAAAAATTGATGCCGCTGTTGCAGATACTGGTTTATTAATCACCGGTATTGTCTTGCAAGGTGGCGAAACTGATGTTGGTCAATCTTTTGGTAGCACTTTTGATCGTGAGTTGTTCAAAGAAGGCATGCGCGACAAGATGCGAGTCTTTTATAACCGCTACAGCGCACCCCTCTACTATTTACTTCCGGGAAATTTTGGCCTGACAGCGAATCCGGGCAATGATGCCAAGGCTGACGATACCCGCGCTGCCATGTTGGAAGTATTTGCCGAACCGGAATTTGCTGGCTATGTCAGAGTTGTACACGACACCGCTAAAGATATGCGCGGTCTGACATACATGCAGGACGATGGCATTCATTACAACCAGGCAGGTCTGGATAAGCTGGGTACTGAGTCAGCTACTGCACTAGTTGCCAATCAGATTTGTGAGTAACCACTCTGAAGATCACTACGGAGATTAATTAAAATCTCCGTAGTTCGCAGTAAAAGATACTGCTATTGAGCTTTTTTTCCTAATACCGCGATTAGATGCGTATCTGTCACCGACAGCTCGCGCAACACCAGCTTGGTGATTCTCTGCTTACTATATTCCGTATTCAACTCATAGAGCGGCTTGTCTGCATACAAGGTCCTGACAATTCCAGTGACCGCTTTTGAAGCCATGCCGCTGTATTTACTCGATAAACCCTCGAAGCTGAATTCATCAATACGCGGGTTACTTAAATAAAATGCACCTTGGTCTGCTCGATATGATGGAGAGCCTGACACCATTATCTGTCCATCACGCTTGGTTCTGCCTGCAATATCGAGTGTGATTTGCATGGACACGGAAATACGTTCGCTGGAAGCGCTTAGCTGAACTTCTGGTTGATCAAATTCAAACTCGAGGATGGCGAGTGCTTTTTTCTTGTAAGGTAAATGCTCACCTAGACGTTGCTCTAAATCTGCCTCACTAAAGCGCAAGTTCAAGCCACGTTGACCTAGATATACATAGGCCAATATGCCGCCAACTATCAGCAAGAAAAGAATAAAAAAGAGTTTATTGAATAAGTTCATCTATTTATCGCAACATACCTGATTCAGGTAGTAACATTTATCACTTTGGTACCGGCAATTTTGTCATGCACGCAACGACGATCTTTAGCAAAAATAAACAAGGCATCGATAACTCCAAATAGCCCACCAACCAGAGGAATTTGTGTTGCAACCCAAATCGGCAACATGCGTAATGCCAGCAACCTGCCCAGGGGAAGAATTTGATTATCAGCAACCGATACTATTCGAGAGCCAACCAAGCGTTTACCAATAGTCTGGCCACTGGTGTGCAACAAATACCCATGTAATATTACAAACACCACCATCCCCAGCACGCCAAACATCAAAGTACTAAGAATACTTACCTGACCACTGATGGCATCTTGTAAGTACCCGGTAAAATACATAATTGGTAAAAATATTATCATTGAAAGAAGCGAATCTATTATCACACCACCCAAGCGCTTTCCTAAACTCGCCAACTCCGAATCAGTCTTGTGCTCTACCGCAAGATCAGCTTCAGGTGGGCGAAAAGGATTGTTTTCGGATTTCTCTTCACTCATTGCTCACTCCTCTTTTATATTTTTATATTCCTACCAGTCACAATAGTTGCTTTATATTCGTCCAGATTACCCAACCTTCTCAATTACCCTGGTAAGGAATGAAACAATAGACGGTAACTCCAGCGTCCCCTCGCGCTGCTTCTCACCCCACATCGGTTCAGGAAAGTAACTGTCATTTTCAAATCGCGCCATGATATGCCAATGCACTTGCGGCAAGACGTTGCCGAACGATGCGATATTGATTTTCTCTGGTTGGTAGTATTCAAGCATTTCCAGCTCAATGATATGTAACACCCGATGCACCTCCTTGCGGGTCTTGACCATACATTCGCTGAACTCTTTTTTGTCTTCTTTAGTGAAAATTTTCAACCAGGGAACTTCGCTGGTTTCAACCTCAATACGAATTAAATCATTTTCGTAAACAGAGCTCATTTAGTAACCACAACACAACTGGTGAAAACAGGGTTTCACTAGCGATCTCTCACCACGTAAGTCTTGGCCATCTTGTCGTGCCAGCCTTGTTTGCGCTTATCAAACGCAACCCATATCAAACCTAACCCGAGAGCTATAGACGAAACAATGTATCCCACATAGCGCAGCACGCATTGACCTTTGGTAGGAGCACTACCATCTTCTGAGCGTATTATCTTCAGATTTAAAAGCATCTTGCCAGGCGTTGCCGAACGGTAGATCCAGAACAATATGGTCGCCACAATCGGAAACACATAACTTAATAAAATATCACCAATACCCTGTGTGAATTGGGTGCCTGCAAACGCTTCACCGCCATACAACATATAAAGTAATGGCGAAGTAATTAATAAAATTAAAATTGTATCTATAATAGAAGCACCAACGCGAACCCAGAAGCCGGCATACTCGTGTTCAACTTCACCGTGATCCAGCTTTAAATCTGCTTTTGGAGTGCTATAGGGGTCTGCCATGATCTGCTTCCTCAAAAATGGTAAGTCAATTATACACCGTCTGGGTCTGTTAGTGGTCTGGCTAACAAACCAGATTGAGACAGGTTCAGTTGATATCTGGCACCGTCATACATCGGCAGGTAAGTAGCACTACCATAAGTGGCGTCTACAAAAGGTAGTTGATC
>CALISW010000232.1 GCA_938041655.1 uncultured Thiotrichales bacterium
GGTGACCGTCTGTTCACTGGTGCCGGTATTACCTGCTGTATCGATAGCTGACCAGATGACCTGGGTTTGGCCGACATTGTATGGACCTGCCGGGCTGGCAGTGGCGGTGAGTTCGCCATCCTGATCATCGGTTGCGGTTGCGGTACCGAGTTCGACAGCGGTGGTAACGCCGGTGGCTTCGCGAGTTACATTGGCAGGTGCAGTGACAACAGGAGCAACAGTATCTGCTACACCACCTTCAATGCTGAGTGAGATGGTTTGGACAGCCTCATCAAATACTCCGGAATCGTTAACCGACACCACAGCAAAGTGCCAGGTGCCTGAGTCTAATGCATTCGTGCGTAAAGTATTTTTACCAAAGGGTACAACAGCGATGGGTTCCAGGCCTTCTACAGAAGTAAAATCGGTTCGGGATGCATACACAGCGTATTCACGAACAAGAGTGACTTGATTAAACAATAACGGGTCAACCGGCTCCCATGACAGTCGTACAATGTTGTTAATTTCTTCTACCGCTAATCCGTTCGGGTTAGGCATGAGCGTCACGATGACAATGTCTTCTATGAAATCAGTTTCATCACCGTTGGCATCCAATGCGATCAATCGGCCCTCATAACGGGCCATTGGTTTGAGATTGTCGAAAGAAAAGCTGTTGGTGCCTGCTGGCAAATCCATGGTGATCGTAGATGGGCCACCTGGTTTTACGTTGGTGAGTGCTATACCTTCCACATTGTTACCCGTATCACCAAGGGTTCTCCAGCCAGGAACCGGGCCAGGTCTGTTGGGATCCAAATCACCATTTGGTGTCATGGGATTGGTTTCTGGAATGCGTAAATAAATTACGGTGTTGTCATTGTTGGATGTTGCTATTAAACGATTATCTGGTGTAAGTGTGGAAGCAACTGCAAGAGCTGATCTTATGATTCGGTTACGGTCTCGAAATTGTTGTTCAAAATAGAATTTTTCATTGGCGAGCTGAGTGTTATCTTCAATTCGGCGTATCTCTAAAGTAGCTGCACAAGCTAGACAGCCAACCGTACCAAAGTTGCTACCAAGCCAAAGATGGTTATCTGCTGTTGTCGCTATAGAAACGGCGTCGAATATGCCGGAAGGTAGTTCTCTTGTAACCAGTCCGGTTTGATCCATTTCGATAGCACAGGCGATATTGTTGCAACTAGCCGCTGCATAGAACAAGCCGGTAGTCGGCACGAAAGTCATGTCATGAACGATTTCATAGGGGGTGCCCTCATCGTTTCGAATGATTCCGACTATCTCGGTTTCAGCTGTCTCTGTATTTATTTTTAACAGACGTGCTGCCAGATCTTCAGGGCTGCAATCCGCATCTTCAATAAAGCATTGAAAGCCATCAGTACTGGCGATACCAAACAGCTCATGGTTTTCATTAAACGCCAAACCAGTCAAGCCAAAGTTATCTCCAGCAATAGTAGATGGAACAATATTTGCAGATTCACCAATCAAGGTTAAGCCCCCAGGATTTGGGGACTGATTCGTATCTTGCTCAGGCTCGCCATCAGAATTAATGCCCGCGAAAGCCGGTATTTTTCCCAGTTGCTTAAGATCGAGCAATGTCAAAGCACCTCCAGGAAGATCGCCCTGTTGATCAAAGTCATGTACAAAGTCGTTATCACTGCCGATACCAACAAAAGCAAGAGGTTCTGTAGGGGTAAGTTCTATTCGATAGCCACTGATACCCGCGTTTGGTGTGTTCCAGGAAACCTCAGCGCTTGTTTCTGTAATAACAGTCTCTGCTGCCAAGGGGCCGTCAACAGGCTGATCTTCACCACCGGTTAAATTCAGGACGATAGGTTCACCATCGCTCAGCACTAGAGTGAGTGTTGCGCGGTGGCTACCGCTACGCGTTGGTTCGTAATAAACGGGCATCCATGGCGTACTACCTGGGTAAATAAAGCGGGGTAGTTTGTCGACGTAGGTTGAGCTAAATAAATCGGCATCTGGCCCGGTTATGCTGGAGTCAACAATGTCTGTTCTGAGGGTGCCAAGGTTTTCAAAGATACCGTAGAGCTTCTCTCGTTCACCGACAGGCACCAGCCCGAAATCAAATTCATCGACGTTGAGTACAACTCCGAGGGTGTTATCTGTTGTACCGCCTTCAAGTGGGTAGATGAGTTGTGAGCCATCACTTAGATTCAATATCAGCTCGGCTGAAAACAAGCCGGGTTCTGTTGGTGAAAAGAATACTGCCATCCACGGTGTGTTGCCGGGATAAATAAAACGCGGTAGTTTTTCGGTATAAGTTGTTGAGAAAAATTCGGCATCATCGCCAACGATTTGAACGGACTGAACGTCAATACGGTCATTGCCGTCATTACCTAATATGGCGTGTTGTTTAAGGCTTTTGCCGACGGGCACGTCTACAAATTCAAAACTATCAACATTGGACGTTATTTCAGCGCGCGAAAGCGTGAAGGCTGAGAGTAATAACAGGATCGACAGAAAGGATTGTTGCTTCGGGTTCATGGCTACCTCTTGATATTGGTAAACCACATTCCCTGTGATTTTTGTTTAAATTATCATTTAATTAGCCATTCTTCGACAAAATTGTGCCTTTTGTCAATAGAGTCCTACCAGAAGTGTCATTTGGTAAGGCGTAGAACAGCTGCTGTTTTGTGGGGTAAAAAGTATGAAACCCTTGCGGGTTCAGTATTTTACTAGCTTGGAGAGCGTGGTTTCAGGCCATTATTTACGCAAAAGATGCCTGAGGCTGAGGTAAATCGAAGGTGAATGAGGTGCCTTTATTTATCTGGCTGACAACATTGATCTTGCTCTTGTGCAGTTCCAGGATGCGTTTTACGATGGCTAAACCAAGGCCTGTTCCCAGCTCATCTGAAGGTTGCTGAAGTTGGGATTGATAATAGCGATCAAAAATATGTGGGATCTCATGTGTTTGTATGCCGCGCCCGGTGTCTGAGACTTCAATCGACGCATGGCCATCCGCTTTCAGCACCGAGATTTTGACGTTGCCTCCACTGGGTGTGTGACGAATAGCGTTATCGATTAGGTTTTGCAGGACACGATGAATTAGCGCTATGTCTGCTACTACGAAGCAATCATTTTCTTTTGTTTCTATGGATAGGTTAATTTCTTTATTCTTTGCAGACAAACCAAATTCCTGCACACAATCGTGTGCTAGCTCGAGTAATGAAAATGGTTCCGCCGTAGGCTTCATGCCGCTGGATTCCAGTTTTGATAATTCGAATAATTCTGAAATTAACTGGCCGAGTCTCTGGCTGTGTTTGTAAGCAACCTTTAAATGATCTTCCTTTTCTTCGGTACTTAAGGAGTCGTTTTTAATCATCAAGAGTTCTATATAGCCTTGCAGTGCTGCCAGCGGGGTGCGTAAGTCATGCGATACGTTGGAGATTAATTCCCGTCGCGTTTCATCCATGGTTTTTAGCATGTCGAACTGTTGACCGATCTGTTGTTGCATTTGTTGGAAGGCTGAATTTAGCTGAGTAATTTCATCACCTTCCGAATTGCTCTGAAGGTTTGCCAGAGTTTGTTCATGCGTTATCGGGATCGGGCTTGCCGGGTCAAATTGTACGACGTTGGTGCGCAGTTTAGTTAAGCGTCGGGTTAGAAAGAAAAATAATACGCAACCTGCTAGCGCGGCAATCAGTATGCTGCTACCCATCAGTAAAGTGCCGGCCTTCATGACATAACTTTCACGAACCGATGCTTTTAACTGTTGGTACAGTTGGCCGCCAATGATGGCATAGACATAACCTTGCAGTTGATCGTTGTGCATAATGGGTGAGACCGAAAATGCATTGGTTTCACCTGGTGTACGCGGGTCTTCACCAAGAATAGGAAAGTTTGCTTCTCCCGATAAATAATCATTGATGGGCGTCATTGAGACGCTGCTTAGTAACACGTCGTTCTCGGGCACACGGTGGCTTAGAATTTTTCCAGCAGGATCAATGATGTATATCTCCAGACTGGGATTCAGAATCATTGCGCGTGATGCGAGTTCTGCAACTCCGATCTCATCGACTATTCCGTCGTTGATTAATGTTTGTTGATCGGTCACATACATAGCGACGGATTGATTCAGGCGTTGCATCACTTCCTGGCTGTATCGTTCAGAAGTTGAGTGAGAAAGATATAACAGCCAGGCACCGAGTATGGTTACCAATAGTAGAAATGCTACGGTGAGTTTTCCGTACAAAGTATGTAAAAAATATTTCATGAGAACTTGTAACCTACACCCCAGACAGTGGTGATCAATTTAGGATCGTTGGTGTCATCTTCAATCTTTGCGCGCAGGCGATTGATGTGTGAGTTTACGGTGTGCTCGTAACCTTCATGACCGTAACCCCAAACACAGTTCAACAAATGCGCTCTTGAAAAAACACTGTTCGGGTTTTGCATGAAGTAGCTAAGCAAATCAAATTCTTTGGCGGTCAGGTCAAGTGGCTCGCCATTTTTTGTCGCCTGATGCGAACGCAAATCCATGGCGATGGTGTGATCGGGTGACGTCAGTTTATTGCTGGTTGGCTCGGCGCTTTTGTTGGCGGTCATGCGACGAAAGATTGCACGGATTCTTGCTGATAGCTCAATCATGCTAAATGGCTTGGTAACATAATCATCAGCACCGGATTCAAGTCCAATCACATGATCCAGTTCACCGGATTTACTGGTGAGCATCAGGATCGGCACATAATTTTGTTCTGCCCTGAGCTCGCGACAAAGTTGTAAGCCATCTTTTCCTGGTAAGCGTAAATCCAGAATGATTAAGTCCCAGTTAAAATCAGTAGCCAGCTTGAAGCCGGTGTTGCCATCGTTTGCAACTTCTACTTTTTTATACTGATCTTGTAACTGCATTTTGATTAGCTTGGAGATGTCAGGGTCATCTTCAACTACCAGAATTTTTTGAGGGTCCAGACTGTCGGGGCTTGAATAGGTGTTGGCTTGAGGTTGCATTTTTGCTCGCACTTGAAAATAAAAAAAGTGGGAAGCATGTGCTTCCCACAACCGCATGTTCAGAGGAGAAGAGAACTTGCTTTATTGAACACGCATTACCGATATATACGCAACAGGGTGGTCCCACCGATGCACCTCGGACAAAATAGATGAAGAAAGCCCATTATCTTTTGTCAGAACACCTGCGTGTCCGGTCACTATGTCGGCTATATCGTCTCGATCGGCGTTGAATCCTTCGCCACCATCCGCAGGCCCAGGAATAGTTCCGGCTGCTTCAGAATTGGCTTCAGTGCCGGTGTCATAGCTGATGGAAACAGCGGTCTGGATGTCGCCAATCTCCATGCCTTCAAGTGACATGCCTCTGACAGCGGTGATGGCATCGTTTGAATTTACCAACATAGATACAACCGATACGCTCAAGCCGGGAAGATCATCTTCGCTGATGCTCAGGCTCAGGTTTTCTGTTGCTCCAGGTCCGGTAGGTCCTTCTGCACTGACTGTAGTCAAGACGGCATCGGCTGCCTCGGCTGCAGCGATCAGATCAGCGTTATCGCCGCCTTCTGCCAGAACCTCCAGTTCTGTGGTTGATGGCTCTCCAATTTCGAATAGAGAGTAATCACTGGTATGCACAATGACAGCAACGGGTGAAAAGGGTTGCGCCGATGTTGCGTTGACTACTGAAACCTCGAACTCAAGTGTGGCTGGTTCAGGTGCAGGCTCGGGTGTGGTGTCCACACCGTCGCCATCATTGTTATTGTTACTATCACAGGCAGACAACAAAATTGTGCTCGTGAGTAATAAGATAACCAGGCTGAATTTGTTTTTTAAATGTGTAGGCATAATAGTCTCGCTTAGTTGACGGTTACGAAAACACGGGCAACGGGATTGAGCCAGCGATGTACGGTTGCGTCCAGGTCGCTAGTGCCACCAAGTGCGTCAGTGTCACCAATGCCATTGCGATGAATGTGTACAAAGCTTTCGATAGTCGTTGAGACGCCGCTACCATTGCTGCCGGATGCTGTATCGACTGGACCGGGTGCTGGAAAGCCAGCTGCTCCGGGGGCGCCACCACCTCGAATCTCATCATTGGCTTCGGTGCCAGCATCGTAGGCGTTTACGTTAAATACATAGGTTCCTGGTTCACTAGGAATCTCGATTCCATTCAAACCGATGAAGCCGTCGTTGGTTGGTAGCATCATGGCTACGACAGTCAGGTGAGTGTTAGCTTCGCTGCTATCCGTGTTGATATCCGCAGTTGCATTTGCGCCGGGAGCTAGTAAACCGCCAGCCGCGTTTTCACTAATGGTGGCGCCGACTGCTGTCAGGTCACCACTCAAGCCGCTGATATCGCCGCCTTCAGCCATGGCTTGCAAACTAGTGCTGGCAGCAGAGCCGCTGGTGAAGACTCGATCTTCCGGAGCGTGCGCTGCAACTAGTAGTGGGGTGAAGTACATGCCACGGGTAAGATTGCTAACAGTAATGGTTAGATCTGCTGCCGAAGCAGTAAAGCTGGCTGATGAGGCCAGAGTAAAAAACAATAAAAATATAATTCGTTTGAGCATGGTTAATCCTTTTTCGTAAGTGGTTA
>CALISW010000233.1 GCA_938041655.1 uncultured Thiotrichales bacterium
ACGGGCAGAACGGTAGAGTGTGCAGGAATCAGCAGGACGTCATCGAAGGTGAGCGCTTCCTGTGTAATTCTCATTGTATTTACTCCAGCCTCAATTGTGTATTATAAACAAGAACCTCTTTTTGTGGAATCACCTGACGTGAATTCACTGACAATTTATTACCGGGCTAAAAATGGCTGAAACCCCGAAAACCTACTCTGTTAGCGAGATAAATAGCATTGTCAGAGATATGCTGGAAAGTCGGCTCGGTACCGTGTCGATTGAAGGCGAGATCTCGAATTTCAGCCATGTCTCCTCAGGACATATGTATTTCAGCCTCAAGGACCATGGCTCCCAGCTTAGTTGTGCCATGTTCAAAGGCAGTAATTCCCGCCTGCGCTTTGTTCCTGCCAATGGCCGCCAGGTCATAGCGCACGGAAAACTGAGCCTGTATGTCCCTAATGGGCGTTACCAGCTCATTATTAACCGCATGGAAGCAGCCGGCGAAGGAGCATTGCAGGCAAAATTTATCGAGTTGAAACAAAAGTTGGCTGATCAGGGCGTATTTGACCAGGAATTGAAAAAGCCCCTACCAAAATTCCCGACCCGCCTCGGGGTAATAACCTCGCCTACGGGGGCCGCCATACAAGACATACTCAATGTACTGCAACGTCGCTACCCGATCATGGATGTGAAAATTTATCCGGTTGCGGTCCAGGGCGAGACCTCGGCCAAGCAAATAGTCAGCGCCATTGCCCAGGCCAATCTGGATGCTGATTGTGATGTCTTGCTCTTGAGTCGCGGTGGCGGCTCCATTGAAGACTTGTGGTCGTTTAATGAAGAGATCGTGGCGCATGCTATTCGGTCCAGCAATTTACCCATTATCTCTGGCGTAGGTCACGAGATTGATGAAACCATTGCAGACTATGCCGCTGACGTTCGCGCACCAACTCCTTCGGCAGCCGCGGAGATAATAACGCCTGATGGCAAAGAGTTGCTGCATAATTTTTACGCCATAGAACAGGCTCTGGTAGAGCTGACTCAACGGAAAATTGACCAGCACCATCAAACCCTGGATTTTCTCTCCCAGCGACTGGAGCAACAACACCCGAAGAACGTATTAAAATCTCAGCAAGATACTCTCGCTGGTTTGCGTAAAAGATTGCACCAATCACAGTCATACAGCTTGCGGCAACACCAGGATCGACTGGAGTCCTTCAGCAGCAGCCTCCGGCATTTACAACCATTGCATAAAATCGCTCAATTACGGGAACAGTGCAAGCATGCCGGTGAACGCCTGCGCACTATACAAAATGAATATTTAGTGCGTTCCAAACATCGGCTCATTCTCGCTAGTGAAGGACTAAACACCATTAACCCACGCGCCACGCTGGAACGAGGCTATGCAATCATCAGCGATAGCAAAGGAGGTATTGTAGATAGCATAAGAAAGACCACTGTGGATGCAAAACTGCATGTCCAGCTACAAGATGGTGAGCTGGAATCCAATGTCCAAAAAATTGTGGAGAAATCCAGCAAATAAACCTATTTCTGGCACTTGATATGCCCTCAAGATGCTATCTCCTGTATCATCTCCTTCAATAAATTTAAGTCAGAGCTTTGGCGAAAATGTCGCGATTCAGCCCACTACAAAAATTCATTTTACTGCTCGGAATACTGCTGAGTATTACCACAATCTCTCATGCTGCAGATGATGACACTATTGATGTCAACACCGTAGCACTTGAGAGTCTACTGAATACCCAAAGCAAATCGTTTCCAGCAACTGTTGTCAGTGAAAATATGGCCAAGGTCAGTGCCAAGGTAAATGCCGAAATCACTGCCCTGCCCCTATTGGTGGGTGACACCGTCACAACCGGCCAAACCATCGCCAGCCTCGACTGCGACATCTATAAGCTCGAAGTAGAAGCGGCACGCGCGGCATTGGATCTGGCAGCTGAAGATTTATCCAGAATCAAGGCTTTAAAAAACAAGAGTGTCGTCTCAGCTCAGCAATTAAGTGCCGCCAGTGTTGCGCAACGCCAGGCATCGGTACAACACAAGCAAGCAAAATTACGCACCAAATACTGTGATGTGACAGCACCATTTAGCGGCGTGATCACCAAACGCTTCGCCTCTCTTGGCGATTTTGCTGCAGTGGGTATGCCGTTGTTAGAGCTGGTACAAACCGATAAAACTGAAGTACGCGTATTACTGCCTGTTGATATTGCCGCCAACTTGTCGTCCGCTACTGAGATGTTCTTCAAGCAAGCGGAATCAAGCACGCCGCTACAGCTGCGCACCGTACTGCCCATTATTGATCAAACCACCAAGACTCAGGAAGCAAGATTCACCTCACAAACGAATTTGGTCTCGGGAAGTTTTGGTCGTCTAATCTGGCAGTCAGGCTCTAAAGCAATAGCACCTGATATGTTGCAAATACGAAATGGACAATCTGGCCTGTTCATAGCACAAAATGGTAAAGCCGTGTTTCATGCGCTACCTGACGCGGTGATAGGCAAACCACTTATTATCGATTTGCCGAATGACACTGCCGTCATTACCACTGGCAGACACTCACTTATCGACGGGCAACACATAGACGTGCAATAAACATGCTGCGCAAACTCTATAACAACCATGTTTTTGCCAACCTGATTTTTGTGTTGGTACTGGCAATTGGTGCTTTCACCTACAAAAGTTTACCTCGGGAAGAATTTCCCGACGTTAACTTTTACTGGGTCCAGATAACCACCTTTGCACCAGGCATGGCTGCTGAAGACGTCGAACAAAGAATCACCGTGGTTCTTGAGCGTGCCGTGCGAAATATTCAGGATATCTCCTTCGCCACCAGCTTTAGTCGCGAAAGTGTTTCAGATATGACCGTCAGGTTTAACAGCGATATTTCCCGGGCAGATTTTGACAAACATTTGGCATCTGTTCGTCGTGAGATCCAGAATAAACGCTCTGAACTACCCCCGGATATTAATGACCCAATCGTCATTGAAGTTGATACCAGTACTGCATTTAATTTAGGCACCGTTGTTGTCAGTAGCCAGGATGACGGCATTAATTTACTTGAGCAGGCACAGAGCATAAAAAAAGATCTGGAAGGTCTTGATGGCATGAATCTGGTTATACCTACTGGTCTGCACGACCGTGAATTACAAGTTCGCCTCGACCCTCAACAACTGGAAAATCGAGGCATATCCCCAACCGAAGTGGCTGATACCTTATCAACCTATTTTCGTGACATTTCTGCAGGCACCAATCGGGTCGGCTCACAAGCGTGGGCAATCAAAATAGATGGTATGAAAGCCGATGCTGAATACGTTGCTGATTTGCCATTACTGGGCAGACAAAATGAGGTGAGAATCGGGGACATAGCCACAGTACTCTTCGACCATGAAGACCCGAAAAATTACGTTGAAATCGAAGGTAAGCCTGCTGTGCTACTAACGATTACAAAACAATCCAACACCAATGCTTTGGACTTAATGGATCGAGTCAAAGAATACATTGAGCAAAGAAATGACTCGAGTAATCTGAGCGGCGTTCAATTAAAACTTGCCGATGATCAGTCTAAAAACACCCGGAATTCAGTACGCATCATGGAAAGGAATGCCCTCTTTGGATTGCTACTGGTGACCTTGATGACATGGATATTCCTTGGTCCACGAATCGCCGTTTTCACCTGTATTGGCATACCCTTTATTGTCGCCGGCACCTTCTGGATTATTTCGTTAATGGGTATGACGATCAACACGATCGTATTACTGGGTATCGTTATTTCACTTGGAATGATGGTTGATGATGCTGTTGTAGTGATTGAAAGTATTTATTATCGACTGCAGCGCGGTGTTTCCCGTATGGATGCCGCAATAGAATCATTACGAGAGGTTGGCGCCCCGGTAACTACCGCGGTGCTAACCACGATTGCTGCTTTCATGCCGCTGGTGTTGCTCAAGGGACCATTAGGCTCATTTATGAGCAATGTTCCGATCGTAGTCTCTATTGCATTAGCGATGAGTCTTGTTGAAGCATTCTGGATGCTGCCCATACACATCATGGGTAGCAACAAAGGCTACGATCATGACAATAAAATGAATCGTTGGCGACGACGTTGGCAACGAAAGCTACGCAATCGTTACACCCGCGTACTGGTCGCCACGCTCAAGCGCCCATACATCATTATTTGCACCTGTCTTATCCTCATCTTACTGGCTATTGGCTCATCGTTTGGCGGGGTGCAATATCCACATCTGCATCAGCACCCGATTGCCAAACGGTTTTTGATTAAGTTTGATTTCTTCAAAACCGATGCCTACCCGCTTTTTTATATTGGTATCGAAATGCCTAACGGCACGCCACTCGAAGAAACCATGGCTGCCGTTTTGGAACTCGAGCAACAGCTCAGACCTAATTTAAATCAAGACGAAATTAATTCCACCCTCACCTACTCGGGAAAAATGGAAGGTGATACAGCGCCATTGTTCGGTGCTCAGTACGGACAAATCCTGTATACCCTGGAAGATGGCTTGCCATATGACCGGAATGCAGAAACTATTAGTGAGGAACTGCGAAGTATTATTGAAAGTTTTGACAAGGCGCAGCGCACCTCAATCTTTATGGTAACCATGGGACCACCAACCACTAAACCAATCAGCCTGAAAGTCACAGGCGATGATATCAATGTGGTGCGTAATGCCAGTGACCACATCCAACGTATTTTGTCGGATAATGAATCTATTCTGGATGTCATTGACGATGACAGCCCTGGTGTCAAAGAAATGTCCATCACCATGAATTCCGATACCATTAACCGAAGCGGTCTCAACCCCCTGTTTGTTGCGCGCAATATCCGTATGCTGGTTGATGGTGAGATCGTTGCCACCATGCAGCACAAAGGCGAAGAAATGCATGTGCGTGTGATGCCTGACGAAGACAACCTGGAAGAGATCGACCAGATACTCGATACCACATTGAATTCACCCAATGGGCCAGTGACGATTCGCTCCTTGACCAATGTTACGCGCGGTGAAGGTTACAACAATATTAGACGACATAATTTCCGCCGCGCAATTACGATTGAAGCCGACATCGACGACACCCTGACTGATACTGTCAATGCCAACCGCTTTGTTCAGAATGAATGGAGCAAAATACAAAACCAATACCCCGGGATTATCATCAATACCGAAGGACAGGTAGACGACATAGTCGAAAGTGTTGACTCACTGCGCACTCTATTTTTGTTTGGTGTGCTACTCATGTACCTGATCATCGGCACGCAGTTTCAAAGTTATTTCCAACCTTTTATGATTATTGTTACGGTGCCACTAGCATTAATCGGTGTGGTTGTAGGTCAACTTATTTCAGGCAACTCGGTCAGCCTCTTCACTATGATTGGCGTGGTTGCATTGGCGGGTATGGCTGTGAATGCCTCTATCGTAATGATTGCAGCAGCCAACGACCGCCTGAAAAAAGGCATGTCTGTTACCCACGCCGCAATTTATGCCGGGCGACGCCGTGTCATGCCGATTGTGATTACTAATGTCACTACAGTCGCTGGTCTGTTCTCATTAGCCGTCGGTATTGGCGGAAAATCATTGATGTGGGGGCCACTCGCCAACGCAATTGTGTGGGGAGTTATGATCTCGGGTGCACTGACATTACTGTTAATACCGGTAATCTACATTCTGTTTATGCCATACAGTCACCTCAACCGCTCCGGGCAGGTATCAACAGTAGGCCGAGCCACGCAACGTTTCCGACGTAATCGAACTTCCCAATGACCTATCGGGGACGATTTGCTCCCTCACCAACCGGCCCTCTCCACCAGGGATCATTAGTCGCTGCCGTCGGTAGTTACATCCGGGCTAAATCACAAGATGGTATCTGGCTGGTTCGCATTGAAGACATAGATCCGCCACGTGAAGAAGCCGGTGCCACTAACTCGATACTGGAAGCATTAAACGCTCATGCGCTGGTTTCTGATGAGCCCGTCGTATTTCAACACCAACGCCACGATGCCTATCGGGATGTCTTACGAAAACTGGAAGAAGACAATCAGTTGTACTGGTGTGATTGTACCCGTAAGAGCATACGTGCAACATTAGACGACCCCTACGGTCCGATTGTTTATCCTGGCATATGTAGAGACAAGAACTTGAGTGCTGAACAGGGTCGTGCGCTTAGAATAAAAACCGGAGATCTGCTCACCTGCTTTGATGATCAATACATAGGACGATTTGAACAAAACCTGTCTCAGGAAACTGGCGATTTTGTGTTGCTTCGGGCAGACGGATTATTCTCATATCAACTAGCTGTGGTGGTTGATGATGCCTTTCAGGAAATCACAGAAGTGGTGCGAGGGCAGGATCTGGTAGATAACACACCCAGGCAATTGTATTTACAGAGCTTGTTGGGTTATCCCACTCCAGCTTACATTCACTTGCCCCTGGTATTTAATGATGATGGACAAAAACTCAGCAAGCAAAATCTGGCACCAGCGTTAGATAACAGCAAGGCAACCGAGAATATTTGTAATGCACTGAAAATTCTAGGCTATCCAGCCGAGATCAGAAACCCAACACAATCAGCAGCCGAGACTCTGCAGGCTGCGATTGCCTTTGAACGACAATCACCATTGCTGATACGTGAGAATGACTGAGAGCAGTTGTTTATAAATCCAGCGGGTTTTGAGGGTCCAGACCATCCATTAATGGTAACTTTCGATCTGCATTGGTTAGCTGATACACCATACCGACCCAATTACTCATTACCGCAGACGCGGTATCACGCCAGGTATTAAATAGCCTTTCGGAAATAAGAGCTTCAGGAAATTCAGGAATCTCTTTCCCAGAATTTGTAGCTGCCGTTACACTTTGTTGATACTCATCCAGAATAGCCCGGGTTCGGGCATCAAAAATATTTTCAGGGTAGACCGGATAATCATTACGATGATCGTTATAAAAATTCAGAATTTCGCGCTTGTACTCTTTGGTCAAACTAATCGTGTCGTATTCCTGATGGCCTTGCAAAAAGACTAATTTGTAATAGTCATTACTGACCGCCATATGCACACCAACATCGGGGCTTTCGACCAGAACCTTTAAACCAGCGTCAGCAAAGGATGAAGGCGGTACATCGTTATAGCGGGAATGCGGCACATTAAAACGCGTATCCGTATTACTCACTAGTGGATGGCTTTTATTAATAACACGATGGCTGTAAACACCCCAACACTTTTCAGCCAGCGGTAGCCGTAACTGATCGTATTTGAATTGCAACACCGCGTGGGTCGCCAAACACGAGCATAAAATGGAAGTGACGTGCTGCTCCGCCCAATCGATGACTTCAGTTAATGGTTGCCAAAATGATTCCTGAGACAAATCCGGTTGTGAAACGTTTGCCCCGGTAATAATCAATCCATCCAATCCAGCTGCCTTGATATCAGCAAAGTCTTCATAATAGTCATCAATATGCTGACTGGCTTTTTCACCACGCTCGAGCTCATTCAATGAAAACAAATGCACATTAAGTTGTGCCACCGGATTACTGTTACCAACCAATCGTAAAAACTGGCGTTCAGTTGCCTCCAGTGCACTATCCGGCATCATATTCAAAATACCAATATGCAATTCACGTATGGTTTGATCAGCAGCCCGGTCGGATGACAGTACTGTCATCCCCTCGCTTTGTAGCTTTTTAAAGGCAGGTAATGCAGAGTTCGCTATTAACGGCACTAGTGCTCTCCCGCTTGATCAGCTGAAATCACATCAGCAATCAATTCTACAAAATCTTTATCATCACGCACCTGATGTAACTCGGTCGTGCCAACCGTGTAACCATATTTATCTGCCAAGCCCTGATATCGCGGCAGGCGTGAATTAAACAATCGTGGAAACATCCAGCGCACAAAATCATCCGGCTCAATCAACGCAATATATTCAAGGCCCCGATCTGCTAAATACAATGCCAGCTGTTCGTCCAGATATTCTTCTCGGTGATACATGGGCTTGGGTGAGGCTGCCGCTCTGTCAATTAGCACCTGCTCTTCGGCTTCAGTGGCTTTTAAATATAAAAATATAGTGTGCTGTTCCAGCACCCCGTACATATGATCATCATCCATTTCGCACAGGCTGCCACCGGCATCGTTGATGAAATGATCAAAACCTTCAGCACGCGCCTTGGCAATAAAGTCGGGTACTTCTGTCATAGCCTGAATTTCAGATTCGCGATGTAGGTTTTGACGACGCTTGTATTCATCCAGTGGCAAGCCACCCAGTTCAGGGTTACCCAGCTTACCTAGAAAGGTTGAGATTGGTTTTAGGTGGTCGATAGTGATGTTGTTCTCAATAGTAATTGAATCACTTTCAAGCAAATCCCTGACGAATGGAATCTCCATAATCTGCTGTTTAATATTATTCAGGATCTCATCATTAAGGTAGTGCTTGCCAATGCGGTAATCACCCGAGTAGTGAAACCAGCCAGCCTTACCCAGCATATTGGATAAATAGGTTTTGCCAACACCGGACATACCCAACAGAGTAATGTTCTTGTGTTTTAATTGACGAAATTCTTCGGCGCTGAGCTTCATACTCTCACATCATTCCAATAGCATTGCTGAGTGTAATTTACTCTATTGAGTACGGAAAGTAATCACTAATACGTCACGCCATGCGGGTTGATCATCCCAAAGAGGTTTTACCGCGGTAACGTAGTGATTCACGTGTTGATCCTCAACATGCAGCACATCCAGTGGCCTACGCATTTTAAACGAGTTCAGTAATTTTCCATTATGTGTATAGACCTTGGTAATACCACCCATGACATTATGTCGATCAATCATCACGACAAACACATAATCCACCCCGTCCTGATGGATACCTTCCGGGGTCGGCTTACCTGATTGTTCTGGTGAGGCCAGGATTCTGAATTGATGTGCCTCAATGCGCCAGTCTGACTCGCCCTTGATTCGTTCTACATGATCCAGCGTATAACTCAACAAACCAGACAAGATCGGGTATCAAGTGTACACGATTTGGAATCATTTGGAGAAATAAACATCGTCACTAGGTCTACTGCTTTTCCTCTTTTGGCCGGAGGAAATAATCTGACACCGCATATAGCTCCCACTTTTCATAAAACCGACAAAAATAAGCTTTTAGTGAAAACACTGACCGCTTCAGATGAAGTTGAACCTATTAATATAGATGACTGTCGAATATCAGCTTATGGTAAGTGTGTTTTTTTTAACTACAACTACGATTTCTTTTTTGCATGATTGCATTAATATAAAAATTGATATAACTACAAGACTTTCCAAAACAATTGTGTTCAAGTTAGAATCAATGCCATAGGTTATGACTA
>CALISW010000234.1 GCA_938041655.1 uncultured Thiotrichales bacterium
CAAGAAAAACAGCCAGCGCAAGAATGACCAACCCAAGCAGGTGCCCTTTGATCCTTGCCGTGGCTAGTTGTGCTGGCGTCATTATTCTATTCCTTTGGTGGCTCGTATTTTTTACGAACAGAATGATCCAGTTCAGACCCATCGGTTGATTCGGATTGATTAACTGGATCCGCTGGTGCTACCAGATCTTCTTCAACTTTCTTTTTACCAAACTTTTTCCGCAATGCGTATAAAGGCAAGAGCAAGATAAACCAGAACTTCTTGAGAAATATTAGGCCTGCAGCAAGTAGCCCGGTTTTTGCCAAAATCTTACCAGCAACCAGAGCGCCGATACCATAGGCTGCTACCTTATCGACCCCGGGTTGATAATCTGCATAGGTGGAACCCTGATCAAATTCTGCACTTGCCAATACAGTAGGCATAGCGGCTTCGATTTGTTCCAACTGATCAATCGCAGCAATAAAATTCAAGATCAAAACACCTTTTCGACCAAGCACACGAATATTATAATTCAGAGTATTCTGTTCTACTCCGCCAAATTTCAACTCCTGCGCCCAGTGTAATTTATGTTCTGCTGCATCATAAAATGGCGGTGCAGCCCAGCCGATCAATTCCTGAGACTGATAACCTTCGGCAACCAATTGCTTACTAATTTGTACACTCTCTTTTTTCATGCTTTTCAGCATGTCGTCATAGTTGATTTTATCGGCATCTTTGTCCGATACATACCCATCCTCTTGATACTCAATTGTCACCGCCCAGGAACCAGGATCGAAAGGTGTAAACTCGACAGGAAACAACATACCGAGAGTTGCACTATTTGGTGGGTTGCCCCAGGCCTCAACAAGAATTCTCTCTGTATCTTTGGGATCAAAATATACTAGTGACTCTGGTAATTGCAGAGTTGCATTGGCAGCAGCAAGAGGAACAACACCGGTTTGTGGATTCAAAGAAGCCATAAACTCCTGCATCTCGGCGATAGCTTCTAACTCTTCTTCGGTGTACTCAACTTCAACCGCTACGGCTGCAGCTTCTTCGGCTAAATCTGTAGCTTCGATAGCCGCGCTCTCTTCTGCTATTACTAGCGATAAAGACAATAAAAGCACAATCAATAAGATAATACGCACACGTTCTCTCCAGATTTTTATTCTAATTATTTATGTATTCATACCATGCAATAACAATGCATTGGTTCTTCAGAGGACTTCAAATAATCCGAGAATACACCCGGAGAGTCGGAAAGAGTTATCTCAGACTTTTATTAAGCGCCTCTAAAACATCATTACCGGGACACAAATCAGCTTCTTGTAGCGTATTTAATGGCGTGTCGGTGGTGCCCAGACTTTCGTGTAAATCCTGGGATTCCTCATCATGATAGAGCAGACCAGTCAGAATTTCTCCACGTTCGGAATAATCCAACAATGACATAGTGACGGCTGATTTATTACTGACATCATAGTTTTCATCTACTTTGTGCAATGCCATTACAGAGCCATCATGCAATGTTACTTTTTGTGTAGACCCTTCAGCGTAATCAGTGGTTAGTTCTTTTCGCTCCGGCACAAAGTCGATGGTGTTAGTCGCGGCAAGATGGTCACGTACATGCTCATAACCTTTGGTTGAACCAGCGTTATTGTTAAAGGTAACGCAGGGTGAGATTACATCGATAAAAGCAAAGCCCTTATGTTTAAGTGCCGCCTTGATTAGCGGTATCAGCTGATGTTTATCACCGGAAAAACTTCTGGCAACAAAGGTGGCACCTAACTGTAAAGCCAGCGCACACAAATCAATACCTTCGTAGGGGCTGGGGGCACCCTTTTTACTATGCGAGCCACGATCTGCGGTAGCTGAATCCTGGCCTTTGGTTAAACCGTAGCAGCCATTGTTTTCTACAATATAGAGGATGTTCAAATTACGACGGGTCGCGTGCACAAATTGCCCCATACCGATCGAGGCGGTATCACCGTCACCGGAAATACCAATGTATTGAAGGTCACGGTTAGCCATATTGGCGCCGGTAGCGACCGATGGCATTCGACCATGTACGGTATTAAAACCATGCGAGTTAACCAAAAAATAGGCCGGCGTTTTTGATGAACAGCCTATGCCGGAAAGTTTGGCTACTTTATGCGGCTCTATATTCGCTTCAAAGGCGGCCATGACGATGGCAGCGCTGATTGAGTCATGGCCGCAACCGGCGCACAAGGTCGAGAGTACACCTTCATAGTACTGACGTGTAAATCCTAACTCATTAGTAGGTAATTCAGGATGACGAAAGGTTGATTTGATAAAAGTCATAGTTGTTGTTCCTGCTAACCCGCTGCACTTTTTTCGTTAGTGGCAAAATACTCGTGTACCTGCTCACAAATATTACCGGCCGTGATAGGCATGCCGTCATAATTCAAAACGGCTGCCAATTGTTGGGGCGGGACTTCCAGTTCATTAATTAACAACGTGCGCATTTGCGCATCACGATTTTGTTCGGCGACAAACACCAGATCGTGCTCACTGACAAACTCTTCGACAGCAGCAGTGAACGGGAACGATCGAATCCGGCATAAATCAACCAGCACATCATCCGCCGTTAAACGATCTGCCGCTTCAATTGCTGCATTTTCGGTTGTACCGAAATACATCAAGCCAACACGAGTATTACTGGCAGCCGGTGTAAATTCAGCCTCGACTACCAATGTCTTGGCGGTCTCCCATTTAAGCGCGAGACGATCTACATTACGCTTATAGGCAGCACTGTCTTCGGTATAGACCGCATATTCATCTCGCGAAGCACCGCGGGTGAAATACGAACCTTTAGTCGGGTGGGTGCCAGGCAAAGTGCGCCATGGAATACCATCACCATCGGTATCGTTGTAACGCCCCCAACGCTCGGTCAAATCATCCAGTTGCTCGGCACTTAACACCTTACCTCTTTTGTATTCGCGCTGGTCATCCCACTCAAACGGCTCACTGACCCAGTCATTCATGCCTAGATCAAGGTCCGAGAGCATGATCACCGGTGTTTGTAATTGCTCAGCCAGATCAAAGGATTCAGCTGCCATATCAAAACACTCTTTCGGTGTAGACGGGAACAACAACACATGTTTGGTATCGCCGTGTGAGGCATAAGCACAGGCCATCACATCGGATTGCTGCGTTCGAGTCGGCATGCCGGTCGATGGACCGGTGCGTTGTATATTAAACAATACAACCGGTACTTCGGCGTAATACGCCAGACCGAGAAACTCACTCATCAAAGAAATACCAGGACCACTGGTGGCGGTAAAGGCACGCGCGCCATTCCACATTGCTCCGACCACCATACCAATTGCTGCCAGCTCGTCTTCAGCTTGCACAATCGCGTAATTATTTTTACCGCTTTCACCATCTTCACGGTATTGCTTACAGTAAGCACCAAAGGCATCAACACAAGATGTAGAAGGCGTAATCGGGTACCAAGCCGCTACCGTAGCACCAGCGTAAACCGCGCCCAATGCGGTGGCTGAATTACCGTCGATCAAGACCTTGTCACCAATCATGTCGCGCCGCTCAACCCGCAAAGTAGAAGGACAGGTGTAATTAGCCTTGGCAAAATCACGACCCAATTCCAAAGCCAAAATATTAGGAGGGATTAGTTTTTCTTTACTGGCAAACTTCTCTTTAATGATATCGGTAATGACATCAAATTCGATATCCAGCAAAGCCGACAATGCACCGACATAAATAATATTCTTGAATAACTGTTGCTGCCTCGGGTCTGCGTAATTTTCCAGACACAATCGAGTCAGTGGCAAACCGATAAAGGTGACATCATCACGGAACCACGATTGCGCCAGTGGTTTAGTGTTGTCATAAACAAAGTAACCGCCGGCACGCACATCTTTAATATCCTTTTCCATGCTCTGCGGATTAACCGAAACCATCATGTCTACGTTCAAGCGACGACCCAGATAACCTTTATCATTGACCCGCACTTCATACCAGGTAGGCAAACCCTGAATATTGGACGGGAAAATGTTTTTAGGGCTGACCGGCAAACCCATACGAAACAGAGACTTGGCAAACAGGTCATTGGCACTGGCAGAACCGGTGCCGTTAACATTGGCGAAGCGAATCACCAGATCATTAACTGCAGTAACGTTATTCATAAGCAACTATCGGTGTGGCTTTGGTAACTTGATAGAGATACTTCTGCATATCCCAGGCCGAGGTCGGGCAACGCTCAGCGCACAACCCACAATGTAAACAGACATCCTCGTCCTTCACCATTACCCGTCCGGTTTTGAGACCGTCGGCCACATACAGATCTTGCTCTTCATTATTTGCAGGCGCTTTCAGGCTTTGGCGCAAGGCCGCTTCATCTTCCTGATTCTTGGTGAAAGTGATCGAATCAGTGGGACATATATCTTCACAGGCATCGCACTCGATACACTTTTCCGCAGTGAAGACGGTTTGCATATCGCAATTCAAACAACGCTGTGCTTCAGCCATGGCGGTCTGAGCATCAAAACCCAACTCCACTTCAATCTTGCGATTGGTCAAGGTGGTCTCTACTGCTTCATGAGGCACAGCATAACGCTGCTCGTGATCAATCGGGCTGTCATAGCTCCATTCATGAATACCCATTTTCTGGCTGACTAGATTGGTGGTTGGTGCTGGTCTTGCCTGTTCGACATCATCACCCTCACACATCAAGTGAATCGAGATAGCCGCCTGATGACCGTGGGCTACAGCCGTAATAACATTGTCCGGACCTAAGGCAGCATCACCGCCAAAGAAGACTTTCGGGTGAGTTGACTGGAAGGTCTTGTCGTTCAGTATTGGTAAATCCCACTTACCAAACTCAACCCCGATATCACGCTCAACCCAGGGTAAGGCGTTATCCTGACCAATCGCGATACAAACATCATCACATTCGATATAGGCATCGGGTTCGCCGGTGGGTATCAAGGAGCGCCTGCCATTCTCATCATACTCGGCACGCACCAACTCAAACTTCATACCGACCAGTTTGCCGTTTTCAACCACAAACTCTTTGGGCGTATGATTTTCAAGCATGGGTACACCTTCACGCTCGGCGTCCTCGATCTCCCAGGCCGATGCTTTCATATCAACCTTGGGACTACGTACCACGACTTTGACTGTGTCAGCACCCATACGCAGTGAAGTGCGACAACAATCCATGGCGGTGTTACCACCACCCAAGACGATGACTTTTTTCCCAATTTTTTCGGTGTGCTCGAACGCCACACTCGACAACCAGTCGATACCGATATGCACATTGTTGTCGGCTTCTTCCCGGCCAGGAATTTTTAAATCACGGCCACGCGGCGCGCCGGTGCCAATAAAGACCGCATCGTAGCCATCATCCAATACTTTTTTCAGACTGTCGACATAGGTATCAAGTGTAGTGATTACACCCATATCCAGAATGTAATTTACTTCCTGACGCAATACTTCAATAGGTAAGCGAAAGGCGGGAATCTGGCTCAGCATAAAACCGCCAGCTTCAGGTTGATCATCGTAAAGATCAATCTCGTAACCTAACGGCATTAGATCACGAGCAACAGTGAGCGATGCCGGACCAGCACCAATCAAGGCTATTTTTCTGCCATTTTTCTGTTTGGGAATTTCGGGCATACGAGCCAGTACTTCAGCATCGTCTTTGTTATCCGCCGCGACACGCTTCAAACGACAGATAGCGACCGGTTTATCCTCCACTCGATCACGGCGACATGCCGGTTCACAGGGTCGGTCACAGGTTCGACCTAAAACACCCGGAAATACATTCGACTCCCAATTAACCATATAGGCATCGGAATAACGACCAGCTGAAATCAAACGAATATAGTGTGGGACCGGGGTGTGGGCAGGACATGCATACTGGCAGTCCACTACTTTATGAAAGTATTCTGGATCTGCGATATTGGTTGGCTTCAA
>CALISW010000235.1 GCA_938041655.1 uncultured Thiotrichales bacterium
TCTCTACTACCGGACTCTCTACTACCGGACTCTCTACTACCGGACTCTCTACTACCGGACTCTCTACTACCGGACTCTCTACTACCGGAACATCAGCAAAAGAATTAACTGGAGGTGAGTCATCATTTGGTAAAAACAAACCGGTTGTTGGAGCAACAGCAATGCTGGTTTGATCTGTGTTACTCAGAGCCTCAGGGTCAGGACGATTGCTCACGGGTTGTTGAGGTAATGACTGTGAGCTCGTGCTGGATGTGCTAATAGTCGGTGATGACGTTTCATTTGCTGAAATATCATTACTATTAGTTTGAAGCACAGGCTCTTCAACAATCAACTCATCTTGCACGCCACATGCGCTGAGGAATAAAATCAACAATAGTGCAACAACAGTATTAAGTCGTTTGAAATTCATATTAGGGTCTGGTCAATATATATACAGCGTATCCTAGCTGATTCGAACCCCCGCTTAAGCATTCGTCTTTGTTTTACTGTTCATATGGGATGAATTTTACGACGAGTGGAAATGAACAACGGTTTTTCTGTGATCAGGTAAAATAGAGACTGATAGCCTGACAAGACTTCCGTCACAAAAATTTGTAACACAAGAGCGATAAGGCTTTGTGAAAGAAATACTCAGAAATATTTGTGAAGTACTCAAGCTCGATGAATCCCTCTGTCATCTTGAAACTGCGGTGGGTGGCGACATCAACGACAGTTATTATTTACACACACCCGCTAACAACTATTTTCTAAAAACCAACAAGGCAGAGCTTTCTCAAATGTTCTCGGCCGAGTTTGATGCATTGAATACCATTAGAAAGCAACAGTGTATCAGAGCCCCCAAACCGTTCTTACACGGTAAAACCACTCACTTTTGCTACCTTATTCTTGAACACATCACACTTCAGACCCCGGTAGATTACCGAAAGTTCGGTTCACAACTAGCACAAATGCATCTTACAACTGACGCAAGCTTTGGCTGGCACCGAAACAATACAATTGGTACCACCTTACAATGTAATACCAATGAAAACGACTGGCCAGAATTCTGGAAAAAGCATCGCCTGGACGTTCAAATTGAACTGGCAATTGCGGATAATCAGAATACTGGTCTTATTGACCAACTGGTTCGGTTAAACAGTGTATGCGACAGATTATTTGGAAACCGCGTGGTGAAAAAGTCACTGCTCCACGGAGATTTATGGACCGGTAATTATGCGGCTGATGAAAAGCAGGAGCCGGTCATTTACGACCCAGCCAGCTACTATGGAGACCATGAAACGGATTTAGCTATGCTGGAATTGTTTGGTCAACCGCCAGCCGAATTTTACGAATCCTATCAAGAACTGCTAGTCATAGATCAAGGCTTTAACACTCGTAAAGTACTCTATAACCTTTATCATATGCTCAATCATCTACATCTATTCGGTGAGCAGTATGTTTCAGTTGTTAACAGTATGACGGCTTTGCTATTAGCAGAAGCTCAATAAGATCCTGCAATATTCAGCTTCGATTCAGCAACCTTGAATTATATTAGCATTACTCTAGCGTTCTATGGGTTGAAAGATGTTCAAGACAATACGAGAGATAAATTCGCGAAGCGCAAGCAGACATTGGTTCAATTTAGTGGCTTTTAGCGCAAGTAAATCATGGAATGTGAGCTGTGACCATAGTAACGATTTTGATTCGGTTACTATGCTTACAAGAAACTCTTATTCAAAATAACAGTCGTAACAACATCACATAGACATTTATTCTCATGACTATTAGACAAACACTATTACTGACTATATTACTCATTACTCAGCCTGCAATGAGTGAGCCCATGGATTTTGATCAGCAACTGATCAATAGCTTTCTCGCCAGCAATGAAGATAGCGACATTCAAGATATCTTAAGCCAAAGCGAGCGAAAAATTGCAAAAAAGAAATTATCCAGAATCGTACAAACCATTCGTAAAAAAGAAAAGGGACGGATTCTTGGTATAAAACGTAATTCTGAAGGCTACGCTGTACGCTTGATACATAACGGCAGAATCCGCGTTATCCAAGTCGATGAGGATGGCGCCTCCATCATCTGGTGACCTGAGTAAATACGACAACATCATGCGCGCACTAATCATAGAAGATGAACCCCGCTTACTGGAACAGCTAGAGTCTGCCTTACAGCAAGAGGGTTATATCACTGACACAGCCAACAATGGTGATGATGGCATGTGGCTGGCGTCTGAATACCCCGCTGATATTGCCATTATTGATATCGGCTTACCTGGTCAGGATGGCTTGAGCATCATAAAAGAGCTACGCAAAAACGAACGTGATTTCCCTGTGTTAATTTTAACCGCCCGCGATCGATGGCAAGACAAAGTCATTGGTCTTGAGGCCGGCGCAGATGACTACCTGACCAAACCTTTTCAAATGGAAGAACTTCTCGCCAGAGTGCAGGCACTGATAAGACGCACCGGTAGATGGTCAACCACCACATTACAAAGCGGTCCTATCAAGCTCAATACTACCGACAAACTGGTCACCAAAGATGACGACGATGTTGCTTTGACTGCTTATGAATATCGTCTGCTTGAATACTTGATGGTACACGCCGGTGAAGTTATTTCTAAAACAAAATTAACCGAACATATTTATGCCGAAGACGATGAACGCGACAGCAATGTAATCGAAGTGTTTGTCAGAAGGCTAAGAAAAAAGCTGGATCCGGACGGCAGTTTGAAACCAATTCAGACACAGCGTGGCCAGGGCTATCGTTGGGCACTGGCTCGCACCGGATGAACTCGTTAAAACTACGCTTGTTATTGGCCTGCAGCTTGCTGCTTTTGTGCGGCCTTTCTTTTACCGGTTGGACGCTACATAACATCAATAATAATTACAACGCACAAACAGAATATGATCGCCTGCAATCAATCGTCTATATGTTGCTGTCAGCATTCGAAATCGATGAGCAAGATCTGATCGTAATTGATGATGACTTGATTCGTGAAATTAGATTATTGCAGCCAGAATCAGGGCTGGTAGCCGTCATCACATCAGATACTTCCCTAGTCTGGGAATCGACCTCGATGACCAGCGCTGATAGCTACACCTATGACACCCCACTCACAGATGAATGGCAATTTAAACGAGACAACTCCACAGCAACCTTGAGTTACGGCTATGAATGGCTAAACACCAACAACAATATCAGTCGCTATGCAATCAGCATCAGAGACAGCGCCAGCCCGTTACTGGCACAGCAGCAAGAATTTTCTCGAACACTGTGGCGTTCACTCATCATGATTGGTGTGGCATTACTGCTACTGATGTTCCTGCTATTATGGTGGGGACTAGCACCACTGAAAAAAATTCGATCTGAGTTATCCCTAATTAAACAAGGTCAGGCTGAAGAACTGTCCGATCAGTTTCCGAAAGAAATATTACCGTTAACCAACAGCATTAATCGATTCATCATTCACGAGCGCAAACAAATTTCTCGCTTTAGAAACTCGCTGGCTGATCTGGCACACAGCCTGAAAACACCACTGGCTGTGATCAAAGCTGACCCGGATCTGGTTGATCAACCACAAGTAATTGCACAGGTAGATCAATTAGACAAAATTATCCATCACCAGTTATCCCGCGCTGCTATCTCCGGTCGACGACTGTTAGCTGAACCCATTCAAGTTAAACCAGTGGCAAACAAAGTGATTGCCGCATTACAAAAAGTCTATGCTGATCAAAATATTAAATATCACAATCAATTAGACAGTGACTTCAAGTTACCAATCAATATAGATGACCTGACCGAAGTGCTTGGAATACTGCTCGATAATGGGGCCAAATACGGAGCGAGTAAAATATCAATCTCCAATGATGGTAGCAAGCAGATGATAATTGATGACAATGGGCCCGGTTTAACCTCTGAAGAATTTGAAAAGCTGATCCAGCGTGGCATCAG
>CALISW010000236.1 GCA_938041655.1 uncultured Thiotrichales bacterium
TTTGGTAATGAACATGATGCCAGCACGCTAGTAGTGGCCGGCGTTCGCTTCATGGGTGAAACCGCCAAAATCCTCACCCCCGAAAAACGTGTGCTGATGCCAACACTGGAAGCAGAATGCTCACTGGACCTGGGTTGTCCGGCGGATGAGTTTTCGGCATTTTGTGATGAGCACCCGGATCGAGTGGTGGTGGTGTATGCCAACACCAGCGCCGAAGTAAAAGCACGCGCTGATTATGTAGTGACGTCCAGCATCGCGGTAAAACTGATCGACCACCTGCATAAAGAAGGTAAGAAAGTACTGTGGGCGCCTGATCGACACCTTGGCCGTTATATTGAACGCGTTACCGGTGCTGACATGCTGCTTTGGAACGCAACCTGTATCGTGCACGATGAATTCAAATTCAGAGCGCTGGGACGTTTGATGGAAGAACATCCTGATGCGGCGGTACTGGTACATCCAGAATCGCCGGAAGAAGTAATCGATTTGGCCGATGCAGTGGGCTCGACCACACAGCTGATCCAGGCCGCCAAAGAACTGCCCAACCAGAAGCTGATTGTCGCGACTGACAAGGGTATTTTTCACCGAATGCGCAAGGAAGCACCGGATAAAGACATCGTCGAAGCGCCGACTGGTGGCAAGGGAGCAACCTGCAGAAGTTGTGCACATTGCCCCTGGATGGCGATGAATGGTCTACATAATCTGCTTGAAGTGCTCAAATCTGGTAAAAACGAGATCCATGTCGACGAAGAGATTCGCATAAAAGCGTTAAAATCAACGCAGCGCATGCTGGATTTTGCGAAATCACTTAAAACACCTGTTATAGGCCAGGGAAATACCTGAGGATGGATACGTGGCTACTACCGAGCAACCGGATCTGCTGGAAGAGCAGGAGCAGAACAAACCCAAGATAAGCTTGGATGTGTTCCGCAAACTACTGGTTAATATCACCCAGGAAGATCTGATGCGTCTGCCATTAGAGAAGCTTCCTGACAATATCCCCCAAAGCCTCATGACCGAGGTCAGACCCGAGATACGCCCGGCACTCGAAACTATTCTGATGGAACGCAACTCGGTATCGACCAAGACTCGTCAGGTAATCAGTGACAGCCTCGGCGATGCCGCCTTGCATGCCATCGACTTATCCAAAGAAGTCGGAAATCAAGCCAACCTGCGCGTCCTCTCATTCAAGCTGGCTGAAATCGACGAGATGATCGATCGTATCGCCGAGAAACCCTCAATTGAATCAGATCAGCTACTGAGTAAATTTATCGGCACGACTGACAAGATGTTGCCGGATTTGCTCAAGGAACAACTGGATACGCAAAAAGGTGTGCGTGTCCTGACCCAGGACACAAACTTACCCGAAGACCTGCAAGATACCGTCGACATTGCCGCCGACAAACTCTCACGACAATCACGACAAATCAGCAACCTGCTCAGCAAATACTACGGCGAACGCGTTACGATTTCACAACAAGTGATGCAACGTCGTCTAAATGCGATTGAAGCACAGGAAGCTGCTCAGCTATTGATGCATCGAGAAGTGGAAAAATCGCATCAGGAACTGGTCAAAGCGCTCAAACAAAAAAACAAACTGTTTGGCAAGAAGAAGTTTTCTGATGAGGAAATTCAGGAACTTAAAACCAGAGTGAAAGCACTGATAGATGATTATCAAACCAGTCTGGTACCGATCGGTTATGACGAATTGTTGATGTGGCATGACTCGGTAGTCGAGGCCAGCTTGCACCAAAAAGCCAAGCAACGCGTGCAAATGAAAATTCACATGGGACGCAAAGACCTGATGCGCTTGTTACACGAGTACTGTGAAATCTGCGAGCATCAAGCCACTTTCCTGGCTGAAAACCCGTTTCTCAGTAGCGATGCACTCGCCGAATTAAAAAGTGTGTTGCAGCAAGAAGCCAAGGCTTTGAACTATTTTATTGAAAAAACCTCGGATGATACGGTGCAGCTGACCATGGCGGCACAAATGAAACGCGAGGCGCTGGAAAAAATCAGCAAAGAGATAATCTCTTCATACAAAGACCATCGCCATCTGACTGAAAAGTAAGGACCAAACGTTAAAATGTTGACTGACTCACACTTATTCGCAGGAAAGGCGATAGAGGGTAGCAAAAACAAGCTGCAAGCTAGGTACTTACTGGCCTTACGACCTTATAATCGATGTGATAATAAAGCAGGAATAACGGGCTAAACCAGAACAAGACAATGAAGACTGACGACACCATGCCAACGATCAAAAGCGTAGCTGAATTTAAAAAATTCATCCACGGCATGACGCCTGACGAATTGTCTAAACTACCCGCCGATAAAATACCTGAAAATATTCCGGCCAGCTTTATCAGCAGCCTGCCTGTTGCCAGCCGTAAACCGATCGAAGATCTGGTTTTCTCGCGCAATATCAAGCAATTACAAGTACGTCAAAAAATCAAAAACGAGTTGGGCAAAGACACCATCTCTGCTCTGGATATCGCACGCCGCATCAGCGTTAACGGCAGCATTAACCAACTCAAGAACAAATTGATTGGTTTAAAAAATATCAAGAAGAAAAAACTGAACCGCCTCAGCAACATGATGATTGCGGAAAA
>CALISW010000237.1 GCA_938041655.1 uncultured Thiotrichales bacterium
TGCTTGAGGTTTTCCAGTAACATGCTTTCATAATATCCACCAACCTGTTCCGTGGCTTGCTCAAGATAGCGCTGCATGTCTTTTTTACTAGCGCTCAACTTGCAAGTAGAAAACCCGCCCTTGAGTACTTCATTCACATAACTAAGGCGAGCTGACTTAAGTCGTTTATCAGCAGCCAGCTTGAATAATGGCTCTACCTCACACGTTTTCCCTTCACGTTGATACATTAAACCCAACACAAAAATAGACTGGGTATGCCCCATATCCGCCGCTTGCTTTACATACTTCACGCCTTCTGAAGTATCAGCTTCATTTGCATCTGCCCAGTAAACCAGTGCACGACCTAATTGATAGTGAAAACGGGCGACCTCAGGATACTCGGCTACTGCTTCACGGCAAGCAGGAATGGCAACTTGTACTACGACTTGTTTACTACCAACACCAGGTCCAACTCGATCAGGGTCTGACTTATGCGCGACTGCTATATCACAACTATGCGGCTCTTCAGCGTACAGCTGCCCAAACAATATCAAGAGTATAATTAACGGCAGAATAGTTTTCATAGTAGGGCTCCAGTTGCGTTTACAGAGTAAGAATGACTTTACCAAAGTGCTTACGATCATCAATCATTTGATGCGCCTTCGTTAATTCAGAAATAGGGAGAACGGTATCTACCAGCGCCTTGAATGTTCCATCAGCAAATAATGGTATGGCGCGTTTTCTAAAGTCGTGCATGGTATGCGTAAAAAAAGCAGGGCTGGTAGAAATACTCATCGACAACAACTGCAGGTTCTTGACACCAATAACAAGATTGAAGGTGATATCCCGCCCACCGGTACTACCAAACATAACTACCTTGCCATCCATCCCCATTGAATCGAGCATGTCCTGCGCAGTTTCCTCGCCAATAGTCATCAGTCCAATATTGACACCCTCTTCACTGGTTGCTGCTTGTATCAGCTTACTGGCCGATTGCTGTTTATAATTAATTAACAGATCGACTCCATATTTTTTTGCTAGTTGTAGCTTATCGTCTCGACTCGCAGTCCCGGCTACCCAACAATCTTGCTGCTTGGCAATTTGTACCGCTGCACTACCCACACTGCCAGCGACAGCCTCTATTAATACCCGTTGCTTTGACTGCATTTGTCCTACGGTATACAAGGCGTGCCATGCTGTTAACCAGCCCACAGGGATTGCTGCTGCATCTGTAAAAGACATGTTGTCCGGCATACGGAATAAATGCTCAGTCTCAAAACAAACATATTCAGCATGGCAGCCACGAGCCCTGCCGAAGACTCTCTCCCCTACCTTATAGTCTGAGACGCCCTCTCCGAGCGCGACTATCTCGCCAGCACCTTCCATACCCATAATAAATGGTAATGGTTGACCACTGTAGGTACCTGCGCGCATACGTGTTTCAGCAAAATTAATGCCGCTAGCATGCACCTTTACCAGTACCTCACCTTTTTGTGGTTCTGGCATCGGCAAGCTTTCCCACAACATGTTTTCCGGACCACCAAACTCTTTTACGATAAAACCTTTCATTTATTATCCTCGGATAGAAACTCTTGTACCTGCTCAACCTCCAACCCTGAAGGGATAGGCTTGAGAAAACAATACAACAAACCTGCACACACCAGCGGCACACCTACAATGACGGACAAAGCCATGTCCCAACCAAAAGGCTCTACCATGCGGGAGGTCATGTATGGCCCAGCTGCAGAACCCAGGGTGACAGCTAAAGAACCGCAAAAAGCAAATGCTGTGGCGCGTAAGCGCGTCGGAAACAGCTCACCCAGATAGGCAAATTTTACTGCTGCGCTGCCGTAAAAAAACATGCTCATCACACCAAATGCCAATAAGGTCTGCATAAAATCACTCGCCAGCCAAACCACCACCTGAAACATCACCGCACCTAACAAGGTCCAGATAATTACGGTCGTTCTTCGGGTCAATACAAATTCTCCAATATAACTTGCCAACAAATATCCGAGCACACCTATCAGGTGCCCCCAACCAATCAGTTCAGAATAACGGGTAACCGCCATGCCACGATCATCAGCAAGGTAACTGGGAAATAAAAACACAGAACCCGCATAAGCCCACACAAATAGAAATTGGGCACAAAAAACCAATATAGTCCGATTTTTGTATTGCGGACTAAACAATTCTTTTAATTGTGGCTTATCCGATTCTGCGCGGGTCGCTATTGATCGAGGTGGTTCACGAACAAAAAACCTCACCACCAGAACAAAAGGAATACTGACAAAACCAACGAGGAAAAGTGACCGCCAACCATGCTCTGCCAATATCCAGACAGACCACCAGGAAGCAAATACCCAGCCTAACGGGTAACCTGCTTGCAGCACACCCATCCAGAAGCCACGATAACGAGCCGGTAATTCTTCAGCCAGAATGGCACCTGTAACAGGATATGTGAGCCCGCCAACAGCAATACTCGTGCCTCTTAATAATGCCAAGGTTGCAGGGTTTGGTACGACACTGTGCAAAGCGACCAATAATGAGGAGCCGATTTGAGAAAACTGGAACATGCGTAAGCGCCCTACTCTATCAGTTAATAGCCCCAACCAAACTATCAATGCTCCTGCCAGGAGAAAGGCTATTGAAACGATAGATATGACACCGGGCAGAGTTAGACCAAACTCTTTACGTATAGACGGGATCGCATAACCAAACAATGCAAGGTCCATTTGCGCAAGTGCATAAGCAAAAAAACAGATGATGAAAACACGCGTTGAATAATTTGACCGGGCTTTCTTCACGCTACTGCGAGCCAGTGATAACCATCTGGTGATTGGAAATACATCGACAATTCACTAAATTCATCTTCCAGCATCACGGGTGTAGCAGGCAGGTCGTATTGATGCAAACGATGTTGTAATTGACCCATATCAGTTACTTTAAAACTGTATAAACACAAATTGCTGGAACCTGCCTGTGAGAGATCGATCAAATCATTTTTAGGAACATGACTGGAATAAACCTGCAGCAACCCGGAAGGACATTCTTGTGCCCGAATCCGCTCGACATGAAACGTTTCATCAGATTCAAGTCGCAATGCTAATTTAGTGGGTGGCTCGTGACCTGAATCATGAGCATCACCAAATGGTGCTGTCTCAAAATCAAATATCTGTTTATAGAATTCTGTATTAAATTGACTGGATGGCTGGATAATATTGGCGTGAGAGCCTTCACTGTTTTTATACGGTAGATCATTGTTAATAGTGCCAAACCCTGGTCGTTCAAAGCCGCCCCGCTGAATAAATGCCAGGCGTACATCACGATTAAAGATCAAGGTTTCACGTAGCCCTAGAAACGGTTGCTCTAATGTAATTGCTGGCTCGGGATGCGCAAGTGGTGCTGAAATCAACTCTGACATCCACTGCTCTTCACCCAACTCAAGCCCAAGGGCGCCAAAACTGTCTCGAAGCTGGAGAATATCGTTGGTATACATACCCATCCAACGGCTACCAATCTCAATTGGCTTGTTAGTACCCAGACCCTGATTTCGGCATTCAGACCATAATTGCAAACGCACCAGACCAGTATTGTAAGTGTTGCAGCCTGTGTGTCGCAGACGTAGTGAAACAAGATCAGCTGCATGTCCATAAAACTGCCCAGCTTCTGCAGCCGATAGCTGCCCCTCCTGCTCTACTTCAAAACCAAGAATGTGCCAAAATTGAATTAATTCATCACGGCGTGAAACATGATTGCCAAAAACAAATTCGTATATGCCTGACTCTGCCAGTAATCCCACTATCTTTCCTGCCTCAAATAAACGGCGCAAGTGTTATAATCATATAACATTATAACAATTGCATTCCCTACAATTTCCCAAGAGGTGCTTGATGAAGGCTTTGTTTACCATAATAGTATTAATTATCAACCTGTTGAGCGGTCTTTCTCTAGCTCAATCACAACGCCCGGGTACTCAAAAGGACGGTACCGAAGCCGCTCGCGATCTATTAGTGATCGAAGCTATGCTGCCCGGAATCTATAATAATGCTAACCAAAGCTACTTTGATCAGCGTCTCAAACATGAAGTTAAGCATGCTTTCTTTGAAACTACAGTAGAGCGCCTGGATAACATTTCCAACGGAAAATCCGAGTTCATGG
>CALISW010000238.1 GCA_938041655.1 uncultured Thiotrichales bacterium
TTGTGTGGTATCTAGCAGCAAGCTGCGATGAATGAATGCTTCCAGCGGGTCATTCGAGGCATATCGAATCGGTTGTTCAAGTTCCAGCTTTGAATAGACCAGGCCTTGCTGATCAAGCAGCTGGCCAAAGCGTTCAGCAAAAGCTCGCCCCGTACCTTCATAACCATGCACTGTCGTAGTCAAGACTACCCGTGGATAGTGAGCAAGGATTTTGAGTAGTACAGGGACTGGTATTGCCGCCGCTTCATCAATTAATACTAGCTCTGCTGGTGGTGTCTTGAGTACCACATCATCGGGGCTGAGAAATTGTAAGTAGCTGCTTGCAGTGCTTAGTTTGTTTTTACTTTTTTTGCTGTCGTCTTGGTGCGCGTATTTGAATACAGATTTGGTTGCTTTGGGTGATGGTGCAGTAAGTAGTATGCGGCGATCATTTTGCTGGAGTAGTTCGGCAGCAGCCAGACCCAGTGCTGCGGATTTTCCGCGTCCACGGTCAGCTGTAACAATGGTAATCTGTTGATCATGATCAATACCGGAAACGATGTGCTTAACAACGTCACTCTGTTGTTGGTTTGCGAATGGTTTATAACTGACGGTCTGTTGTTGCTTGTACCGCTCAGGTAGCTCAAAAGCATGTTTGTGTTGGTGTTCAGTAATAAGCAATACTTGAGGGTCGTCATGTAGTTGTTGTTGAAAACGCTGCAGGAAGCGACCGTTAACATCTACTGCAGTAAAGGGATGTGCCAACAAGCGCTGGTATTCCGGATCATCAAATTCTACCCACGTTTCCAGGTCTGGACACAATAATAGTAACAGGCCGCCGGCTTTGATAGTGCCGGCGCAAATCGCGAGCGCGTTTAAATTGAGCCCATTAAAACTATTAAAAATAATGCCGTCGGTTTCGTCACCCAATAAAGCTGTCGCTGTAATTGGGTCATCGATGTTTTGAAAGTTGAGTTGTGGCAGTGATTCCTGAATAGACACTGGAGTCTGTTCTGCCCAGTCTCGTGTACCACTGACAACGACCAGTCCGCGGTGCTTGTTTTGATGGCAGCGTTGTTGCAGCTGCACGATGGTTTGTAAGCCAGCAGGCTCCATAATTATTCAGGCAAGATGTTTTCACCAGCAAACAAGTCGGTTACTGTTTCTCTGGCATTAATCAGATGCATGGTCTTGCCATCAACCATGATCTCTGCGGCGCGTGGTCGGGTGTTGTAGTTTGAGCTCATGCTGAAACAGTAAGCGCCAGCTGAGCGCATTGCTAAGAGATCGCCTTCGGATAAACTGAGTAGACGTGACTTGCCGAGAAAGTCACCTGATTCACAAACCGGGCCAACGATTTCATATTCTTTTGCTTGTGCAGGTGGGTTTTCCACCAGTGGAATAATAGCTTGCCAACCGCCGTACAGTGCCGGGCGAATATTATCGTTCATTGCAGCATCCACAATGGCAAAGTTCTTGTCGCCATTGGCTTTTAGATGTTCGACTTTCATTAATAGCACACCGGCATTACCAACAATAGCGCGCCCTGGTTCCATCAGTATTTCGTAGTCAGCTCCAGCGAGCCGTTGCATAATCGCAGTGGCGTATTCAGCGGGTTCAGGTGGTGTTTCATCATCATAGCGAATACCTAAACCACCACCAAGATCGAGGTGCTTGATCTGTATACCTTCTTCTTTTAACTGTTCTGCCAGTTCCAGCAAGCGGTCCAGTGAGTCCAGCAATGGACTGACTTCGGTTAACTGAGATCCAATATGACAATCGATACCCACCGGGTTGAGGTTAGAGAGTTTACTGGCGCGCAGGTACAGATCTTTGGCTGCATGGATCGAGATGCCGAATTTGTTTTCTTTGAGGCCAGTAGAAATATAAGGGTGTGTGCCTGCATCAACATCGGGGTTCACCCGAATTGAAATATCAGCAGTCTTGTCTAAAAATGCAGCAATTTTATTGATTCTGTCCAGCTCTGGATCTGACTCGACGTTGAAGCAGCGTATGCCGACTTCCAGAGCTCTTTGAATCTCACTGCGACGTTTACCTACCCCCGAGAAGACGATTTTATCCGGATCACCCCCGGCTGCCAGCACCCGTTCCAGCTCTCCTCCTGAAACAATGTCAAAACCGGAACCGAGCCTGACCATCAGGTTTATCACGGCAATATTGGAGTTGGCCTTAACTGCGTAACAAATTAGATGTGGGTGATCACCTAATGCATTATCAAATGCATGCCAGTGGCGTTCAATGGTGGCACGCGAATAGACATAACAGGGTGTGCCATGCAGTTCGGCAACATCGATAAGCGAGACGTCTTCGGCGTGGAGTACACCAGACTCATAATTGAAATGATCCATTGTTAATCCTGACCTTCTTTTTCCTGCTCCTGTGCGACCGGTACTTCAGGTTGAGGTGGGGGAATATACAGGTCACCTTTTTGGCCGCAGCCAATAAGAATAAGTGCCGACGTGAATAGTACAAGTAGTAACAAGGATTTGCTGTGGTGCATAGTTATCAACAATATAAGAGGTAAAGCAAGAATAGCATGCGCTGAAGCATGGTAAAATTAGCTATGGATGTTTTCATCAACTATTTTAAAGAACTACCATTGATCGTTTATCTGGCAGCATTTGCTGTGATGGTGGTATTTACTTTTTTGTTGCGGATTGGTTCGCGCAGCAAGTTCGGAGTGGGTCTTTCAAGAGTGCTGTTTTTTCTACTCGTGGGTTTAGTGGTGGCGTTGATTTTTTCCCTGAGTATGAATTTTTATACTTATCATCGCCTAACCCATGAGCAAGAGTTGGCAACGGTTGAAGTGAAAAAGCTGGAAGAGCAATTGTATGAGGTGACCGTAGTGCTCAGTAAAGAACCTGATTATCGCAGGACTTATGAGCTAAAAGGTGATGAGTGGCAAATTGATGCACAAGTGCTGAAGTGGAAGGGCTGGGCACAACTATTAGGTTTGAATTCATTGTATCGTCTCGACCGACTCAGTGGACGCTATCAGGATATTGAACAAGCCCGTGAAAATTTACCGACGTTGTATTCTTTAAGAGCCGAACAAGGTATTGATGTGTGGGGCTATGCCAAAGAGCATCCTGATCAACTACCTTTTGTAGACGCCACTTATGGTAGTGCTACTTACCTGCCGATGTATGATGGTGCCATGTACCAAGTCAGTTTGTCCCAAACCGGGCTGTTGGCACGATTGATAGAGTAAATAACGTTGTATAATTCTAATAATAGTTTATTAACTATAAATATAAATCACAAAGGAATGTATTATGAATAATCCCTATCAAACACCACAAGCTGATTTAGAGACTCAAATGAGTAGTTCTGAATACGCCGGATTTTGGATACGTTTTGGTGCAATGTTTATCGATTCTCTACTGCTTATGCTCATAACATTACCTCTGATGTATATGTTGTATGGTGTTGCTGCATTTAATGGCGAAAAGTTTGTACAAGGTCCTGGTGATGTTTTGATCACCTATGTATTTCCCATCGTAGCGACCGTACTATTTTGGAAGTACCTGGCCGCCACGCCCGGAAAAATCTTATTAAATATGAAAATTGTCAGCGCCGAAGATGGAAGCCCACCTTCAACAGCTCAATTTATAATTCGATATTTAGGGTATATCCCGTCTACCCTAGTTATCTTTCTTGGTTTCATATGGGTAGGGTTTGATAAGAGAAAACAGAGTTGGCATGACAAGATGGCGAAAACGGTTGTCGTGCGAACTAAGTGATGGGTCGTCATTGAAAAATTATTTGGGTTAGGTGAAGAATGAACGCTATATACGAAAATGATTTAATTCGTATTGAGGTTGAAACCAGCGAAGTTCCCTGGTTGAAAATTTTCACCAAAGAAGACAAAAAAGAGTTCAGCGAATGTATGGTCAAGACCCGCAAGGAGGTGCATCGGGTGTTACATATCATTGAGCTGGAAATGCTTGAATACTACCAACCAGAGAAAATCAATATCGCATCGTTCGGTAACGTCTTGCCGCAAGTGCATTGGCATATCATGGCGCGTTTTGAAAATGACAGTTACTTTCCTGAACCGATGTGGGGTGAGAAGCAGCGCGAGGG
>CALISW010000239.1 GCA_938041655.1 uncultured Thiotrichales bacterium
AACCGGAGTTGTGACCAGTTGAACAGCTACAGCTGTTAGCATTGCTGCCACCATTTGCGCCATTAGCACCAGAACAAGCAGATCCGTCACCGCCACCAACTGAACACCAGCTAGTCACAGGGTCAGCAGTACGCTTACGTGAAGTAACTGTTTGGTACTCTTCGGGAATAGCAATAGAACGCTGTGTCGCAGGCGTAACCAGTTTGGTTACAGTCTGTGTTGCGTACTTGGCAGGAATAGGAGTCTTTTCAACACGTGGTGGAGTCTTCATAACACGCTTGGTTACAGTTCTGTATTGGGCAGGAATCTCTACCAAACACATGATCTCACCAGTTGACTGGTCAATACGGTCAGCAACACCTGAAACACGAGTTACACCGTCAGCCAGACAAGCACCGCCAGAACACTCAGAAATCTGCCACTCTGTACGTGCCGGGCTAACCAGTACGCGCTCAGTTTCAGTTCCATAAGTTGCTGGAATAGTGCGTGTGCTCTCTGATGCTTCTTGAACCAATACACGCTCGGTAACAGTCTCATACTTTGCAGGTACAACTTCCAGACGCTCTGAAGCTTGTGACTTCAGTACACGCTCTGTAGTAGTACCGTATTGAGCAGGAGAGTAGTACTCAGCGTAGCAAGAGCCAGGTGTTGGATTTGTTGGTACGCCCATTGAACGAGCAGAACCAAGAATACCGGCATCAGCCATACGCGCACCCATTGAGTTACGAGTTCCACCGCCTGAACCAGTACGTGCAGAACGAACACCAGTATTACTGTAAGACCAGAAAGTCTCACCTGGGTCAGTCATAACACGCTCAGTTTCAGTACCGTAAGTAGCTGGAATAGCAATTAAACGCTGTGAAGCTTCTTTAACCAGCATACGCTCGGTAGTGTTTCCATATTCTGCTGGAATCACTTCTAAACGCTCAGATGCTTGTTTAGTGAGTACACGCTCAGTAACAGTTTTATATGTTGGCGCTTTCCATACACGTGCCCAGCACTCACCGGGACGAGCATTTGGAGGAAGCATTTCGCCGCCAGCTGCCATCATAGTTGCTGCACCAGCTGAACTGCTGGTAGAACCACCTGATTGTGCGATTGAACTTTCACGAGTTGCCAGAGCTGCTTCTCTTGCAGCCAGAGCTGCTTCTTGACGCTTAAGCTCGGCTAATCGTGCTGCTGTGTCTGTGTCTGCTCCACTTGATGCACCATCCGTGGTTGAACACGCGCCCAGCATAAGCAATACAGTCATAGCGACTGCAATTGAGGCCTGTTTTAACATTTTGGGTTCTCCCCTTTTCCTAAGTTGATTAATATAAAGCAGACGGATTATAGCCGAATGTGACGCAATGTCTAAGTTGTTAGAGGTTAAATATGACTTAAACTTAAAACCTTTGTTAACTCAAAACGGCATAATTACTAGGATTTTTGTGAGTTATTAAAGATCATCCACACCAATATGAAGATAAGTGACGCGGTTAACACTATTGCTGGACCTATAACGAGGTCGACTGCAAAAGAAAGTCCCATTCCAACCACCACCGCAAGTAAGGCCCAAATAATGCCTGAGCCTATCATTATTGCTGGTGACTGAGCATGCAAACGCGCCGTGGCTGCGGGTATTATCAGCAAAGCGGTGGTTAATAAAATACCGACTACTTGCATCGCAGCTGCCACAAACAAGGCGATCAATACGACATAGATGAGCATGATCTGGTCGACATTCACCCCTTCAGTGATCGCAACATCTTCGTTGATACTCAATAACAGTAATTGCTTATAAATTAATTTAAAGCCAACCAACACAAATATTGTCACCAACACAATCAGCAACAAACTATTTCTGGAGACTGCCAACAAATCTCCGAATAAGTACGAGAACAAATCAACATTGGCATGCTCTAACGAACCCCAAATCACCAGACCGGCTGCCAACGAACCATGCGCCAGTACTCCTAATAAGGCGTCTTCCTGTAACACCGATCGGCGTCTTAACATTACCAACAATATCGCGATAACTATGGAGCTGATAATGACTCCCAGCGTTATATTCAAGCCCGTTACCAGACCTAACACCACACCCAACAAGGCGCTGTGACTTAAGGTATCGCCAAAATAGGACATTCGACGCCAGATGATGACTGAGCCGAGCGTACCCGCCATGATCGCCACCAGCATGCCGGCACACAGCGCACGTAAAATAAACTCATCCATAATAGTGTGTGCTGTTAATCATGCTTGTGAATTATTTTGCCATGGGCATCGTGCTCATGATCATGTTCATGTTGGTACACTGCAAATTGCGATGACAATGCACTGTCACCAAATAGTGCCAGGTATTCTGATGATTGCGAGATATCACCTGGCTGACCCTCACAACAAATATGAGTATTCAAACAAACCACATGATCTGTCGCCGACATAACCAACTGTAAATCGTGTGACACCAGCAGGATACTGCACTGCATAGATTCACGCAGCTCTTGCAGTGTTTGGTAAAATGCTGCCTGCATGACCTGATCGTAACCTTGCGCCGGCTCATCCAGAATCAATAACTGCGGGTTAGTTAACAAGGCCCGAGCCAACAATAGTTTTTGTAGTTCGCCACCAGAAACATCGTGTACAGATTGAGTCAGCGAAATATCTAAACCCGTTTTCTTAATAGCTTCCTGTTTGCTAAGACTGCTTGCCTTGAGATTCGTGCCGAGAAAATCTCTCACTGTGACTGGCATTGACACCGGTAGTGTAAAATTCTGAGGTAAATAGGAGAGACGAAGTTTACTGCGTCTTTTCACGCTACCGCTGTCAGGCTTGATCAACCCGGCAACAATTTTAAGCAAGCTGGTCTTGCCTGCACCGTTAGGGCCAATCACGGTAACGATCTGGTTGGGCTCAATACTCAAATCAACATGCTGCAAAATCTCACCATGCCTGGATTTCAATCCTACATCGTTAAGTTCAATCAATGCTTGCATGCCCTTTCCAAAGCCTGTGGGTTGTTTTTATCAAGGCTGTTAAGATAGTGCATGGCCACTATAAATACCATGCTTAATCCCGTTCGCTCCGGGTTAATTCTACTGTTGCTCCTGATGGCTAACTCGGTAAGCACAGCTGAAGAGAAGACCGAGTTACTCAGCTCCATTCGACCACTCGACATGCTGATTACCGAGCTGGTTGGCAATGACATTAGTCACAGCGCACTACTGAATGCGCAACAATCACCACACCAGCTACAATTAAAACCGTCACAACGCCAAAAACTACAAATTGCCACTACCGTCTATTGGTATGGCGCTGAACTCGAGCCAATGATGTCTGCCATATTATCTGGAGATCAATCTCTACTTGGTAGTGCTGTCAATTTACGCCCTGATTCTGAATCAACGCAGCATGATGATCACGATGAGCATCACATCAATGTGCATTACTGGCTCGATCGTCACAATGTGATCGAAGCCGCTGAAGTCATCAGCGCAAATCTAATGGCAACCTTGCCAGACATAACCCACCATGTAAGCAGTAAGCTCGAGCGTCTTGAAATCAGCCTACTGGATTTGGAAAAAAATTTGGCAACCGAGCTAACTACAGCAAGAACTAAAAGCTATCTGGATTTACATGATGCCTGGGAGTTGCTGGCCGATGACTTTAACCTGAATGCATTTTCTTCCATCGACCATCAATCACTGGAATTTGCAGGCGCAAAAACAATTTTGAACTTAAGACGTGATATCGCTAGCGGAAAATATGACTGCATCATCGCCAGCCCTGAAACGAACCTGCGACTGGTGAATAATCTGGTCAACAATTCTGAGACACGGGTATTGATACTCGATGCCTTGGGAAATGATCTTGACCAGGACTCGGGGTTTATAGACTTTCTAACGCACAATATAAAGAAACTTGCAGCGTGCTAAAAAAAGGGGCGCTTAAAGCGCCCCTTTACCAACTTAGCTTAATGCTTACTTAGCCAGACTATCTCTAATCTCAGCCAGCAAGTCTTCTGCTGATGGACCTGTATCTTCTTCTTCCTCAGCTTTCTTCAACTTATTAACCGTTCGAACGATCATGAAAATCACAAATGCAATGATCACAAAATCAAACAGTGCTTGGATGAAATTACCATGGTTCAAGGTATTAGCACCTGCTTCTTGAGCAGCAGCTAATGTACTGTATGTACCGTCACCAAGGTTCTTGAATAAATTAGTGAAACTGATGCCACCCAACGCCATACTAACGAATGGCATAATTACGTCTGCAACTAATGATGAAACAATTTTGCCCATAGCAGCACCCAGGATCAGGCCTACAGCCATATCCAACGCATTACCTTTAACGGCAAATTCTTTAAATTCACTCATCATACCCATAATAAACTCCTCTTAATGTTGTAAATATTCAGGAAAATAAGACTTTAGGAACGCTCTTCCCGAATAAGGATTATTTACCCCGACGGCAGTCTTGCAAATGGTCAGGCTTTTTTCAAGCTTTGTTGCAGCATCTTTAACGCTTCAAGATCGCCTTTAGCCAGCATTTTTGCTTGCTCAGGCCATGAACTCACATCCGCCAACGCGTATCTGGGCCCAGCCTTTTGCATGATGCTCGAAAGCGTCGCCACGTTGGTTTTAGCTAAAGTTTCGAATGATTTGATACCCTCCGCCTCAAGTAACTCATGAATTTTTGGACCGATACCACTCACTTTTTGCAGATCATCCAGAGTATTACTATTTGCTCTTGAAGGTGTGCTTGCCGTTGCTGACAAACTGGATGTTGTAGCTTGCGTTTCTGCTTTTGAACTACTTCCAGATTCTGCAGACGAGGTAGTTGACGCAACAGATACCTTTTTAGCCATAGCGCGTGTGGTTGTTATAGACGTCTTGTCTTGTTTTGCTGCCGCCGGATTCTGGTCAGATGACTCACTTGTAGCTTGCGCATTGCCATCTGTTTTTTCTTGCGCTTCTTTGGCAGCCATACGCTCAAGAAAAGCACGTCCCTTGGAAACAGCGGGAATATCTTTAACCTTGTCACCCATATTTACAGCAGAAGCCGATGCCGACCCAGCCAGAGAGCTGGCGCTTGCAACCAAAGATTCCATTTTATCTTTCACGACCGAAGGCTCTTCATGACGAGCATCAACATTATGGATTTTTTTCAGATAGAACCATTCGCAGATGGCAAGAAATAAAACGCCTAGGAGAAAGTATATCAGTGCGCCCATGGGGTCACCTCAGTGATCTTGATAGAGACCAAGTAATACTAGAACTTACTT
>CALISW010000240.1 GCA_938041655.1 uncultured Thiotrichales bacterium
CCACGGATTTCATTTTTTGAGTGTGCGAAGCAGTGTCTTTTCAGGCTTCGCTTTTTTGTCCTTATCAACCACATAGATAGTGATATCTAATTAGTCCACAATAACAATATGAAAGCTTTTAACTGCCCATTATGTGGAGCAACAGGTGAAGTGTTTTATAAACATTATCAGCATTGCAAACAGTGCGACTTGATTGCAGCTTATCCTGGCCACTATTTGTCGGCGGCAGATGAAAAAGCACAGTACGATTTACATCAAAACTCGCCCGATGATCCAGCCTATCGTGAATTTCTCAATCAGTTGTGTAAACCCATAATTAAACTAAAGCCAGCGCCTGCAAAGCTATTAGATTTTGGTTCCGGTCCAGGTCCAACTTTGTCAGTCATGATGGAAGAAAAGGGTTACGAAGTAAGTAATTATGACTTGTATTACGCGCATGATAAGAACGTGCTGGAAAAGCAATACGAAGTAATTACCATGACTGAAGTATTGGAGCATTTACAGCAGCCATTTGTAGAGGTTAAAAATCTGGTTAGCCTTATGAAGGCTGGAGGTTTACTCGGCATAATGACGTCATTGCATGACGGTGTAGAAATATTTCCAGACTGGCACTATAAAAATGACCCAACCCACATATGCTTTTTTTCGCAACAGAGTATTGCGTGGTTAGCGAAAGTTATCGGGTTAGAGATTGAGTTGCTAGATCAGCGAGTGATGATATTGCGAAAAGCCTATTCGTCAAAAACCTGACGCTGATAAATCAGTTCATCTATGTTGTGCTCTTTATTAAGCTTAATCACACAGTCAGCCAGGCTGGGCATTATCTTGAGATTCAATTCTGTGATGCGTTGAAATAATTGTATGAAGCGGGCAATTTCTGCTGGCCCCATGATCTCACTGGTTTCATCATTACTAATGTCAGCTAGTTTGGTTTCTTGTTCCAGGCGCCAATCGAATACCGTGTCAAAGTCTGGCACCTGCATAAATACCAGGAGATCAAGAAAATCGAATAATTTCTGATATTCGTTTTCAAGTTGTGCATTGACGTATTGGCGCCAAATACCACGACGGTCTGCTTTTTCTTCCAGCTCGTTGATGGGGTCGTGTAACAACAGTTCTGAATCTGGAAATGAGCCAACACACCAGCCTTCCATAATAATGACGTCAATCGGGCCATCAATTTCAACCCAGTTTTCAGCAGGCGCTCGATCATCTTTAGCCTTGTCGAACACAGGGATGCGATAACTCTCACCCGCTTTTAGATTCTGCAAGGAGTTCATCACATCAATACCTAGCTGAATATCATGTGTGCCCGGCACACCTCGGGTGGCCAACAACGGATGTACACGGCTGGACAAAACCTTACGCTCTTCTTTGGTTAGATATAAATCATCAATTGAAAAAGTTGCGACTCGAATGCCCGGGTCGGTATGCAAGTGCAGCGCGAGAAAATCTGCCAGCGTACTTTTGCCCGTTCCCTGGGCACCATTGATTCCCACTATCAAAGTTTCGTCAGGTTTGCGCTGCTCATTTATCCACTCAGCTAATGGCACATAATACTCTTCCAGCAGTTTTTCAAAATTAGCTGGTAGCCGGTTGAATAACGTGAATTGTGTAGTAAGTGTCGTCAATGTTTGGGTCTATAACACACGGGTTTATCTACCAAGGATAACCTTTTTCAAGCGCTCTGTGGATATTAAAAAAATCATATTCTTACAATTATCAGAAATTTGTAAGTGAATTCAGATGCTATAAACCACGTACACGTTATTCGCGGCACACTGAGGCATAGAATTTCAAGTCTGTTTCGTTGCTAGAGATCAAAGCAAACTTGTGCCGGCATCATAGATGAGTTTAATTCCTGCCAGCAGTAAAAAAATATAACTCAGACGATAAAAAACAGCCTGGTTTACACGACTGGTTAACCAACTACCCATCCAAACTCCAACAGGAGCAAGAGGCAGCAACAGCAGCGAGATTTTCAACTGTGGAAATTGTAATAAGCCCAGCCAATAATACGGTACCAGCTTGCTGTAGTTGATCACGATAAAAAAGATCACCATAGTGCCGGCAAATATCCGTTTGTCCAGACGCTGTGGTAGTAAATATACCGAGAGTGGTGGCCCGCCAGCGTGTGCTATGCAACTGGTAAAGCCGCCAATCGTGCCCCAGAACGATCCATAATAGGGATTTCCTGGCTTGTTTATATGAGTTGTTTTTCTGCTCAGGCCGTAACAGTAGTTAATTACAAAATAGACCGCTATCACACCGATGATTAACTTGATCATGGCTACATTCATAAATTGAAAAGTAATCGCACCAAGAAAGACGCCGAGCAAGCCTGACGGGATTAAGGTTTTGAGGTTGGCTCGGTCATACTCACCACGATAAGTATGCACCGCGAATAAATCCATCACACAGATGATAGGCAACATGATTGCGGCAGCGATTCTCGGATCTATTATCAGAGCGAGTAACGGCACAGACAAGGAGCCCACCCCGCCAGCAAAGCCGCCTTTTGCAATACCCACAAGCAAGACAACAAATATCGCTAATGGATAAAACCAGATAGAGTCCATAAATTAATCACTATGTCTGTTTAACAGTCATTGGAATGACACAAGTGTGTGGTGGAGCAAAGTATGCGTCATCATAGCGATTATAATTTTCGGTGACTATAGAAGTGACAAATTATGAACCTGGGAATAATTAAAAAAGCGCTCCCCTGGTGGGCGAAGATAGCTGCGAAAATACTATTGGCGAGATTACCTCTTCCCTATGGTTTATGGAAAAAGCTGGGTTTGTTTGAACATGGTCAAATGCAATCAATTGAATATGCTCAGCGAGTATTTAATGAACATCTTTCTCAAGTTAACCCACCACAAGATTTTGTCGGTCTGGAGCTTGGGCCGGGTGATTCATTGTTATCAGCCATAGTAGCCAGGCAGCATGGCGCACAGAAAATCTATATGGTTGATGCCGGTGATTTTGCCAATAAAGATATCGAGATATATAAACTGGCAGACAAACACTTGTCAGAAAGTGAAGGTGTAGCAACACAACTGGATAATGCTCAAACACTCGTTGATGTATTGCAGGTTTATAATGCAGAGTATCTCACCGAGGGCTTGGCGTCGCTTAAAAAAATTGAAAGTAATACAGTGGATTTTGTCTGGTCACAGGCAGTTCTTGAGCATGTGCGCGAGCACGAGTTTCTCGATTCGATGAAAGAGATCCAACGCATACTCAAAACTGAGGGTAAATGTTCACACAGTGTTGATCTAAAGGATCATCTGGGTGGTGCTTTAAACAATTTGAGATTCTCAGCTAAAGTATGGGAATCTGATTTCATGACCTCATCCGGTTTTTATACCAACCGCATACGTTATTCAGAAATGATCAGCTTGTTTGAACAGGCGGGTTTCGAAGTAGATGTGCTTGAGCAAAGAAAGTGGGAAGCACTGCCAACACCACTCAATAAAATAAACAGCAAGTACAGAGAATTGGGAGAACAAGAGTTACTAACACAGGGTTTTACAGTGTTGCTGTCACCAGTTAAAGTCTAGTTTGGTTAAAATCGATCGACTCATGTCTAACAACACACAACCAGACAATATATCAATCAGCCCAAAAGCGTGTTGGCTGCTAATATTATCTGCACTGGTTTTTTCATTTTTGTTGTATCCCCTGTACCAAAATAATGTTGAACGTCAAACCCACAAAGAAGCGGTGAAAGCACTCAAAAAAGCAGCTGTTTTACAAGCACTCTATTTTGAAAAAAATGGGGTATATACCGATAAGGTTAAAGAGTTGGGTTTGCCAGCTAGCGGCGGAGCTTCTTCGTTCATGTCGGTTAACTGGCAGTATCGTGTCAACATGAGAGTGACTGATAAAAATGGCCAGTCACATTATGTGCTAACAACTATTCCCTATGGTTCAGGTGCAGACAAAAGAACTATCTATAAACTGGATTCAGACGGTGGTAAATTTCACCAATTACCGGGTAAAGCATCAGTGCCTGGTTGGGAGGTCTAAGCTACCTCTAAAAAAGCTATGCATAGTTACAATGAGTAAATTCTTATTCTTTAGTCGCCAACTCAAAGTCTGACAGAAATTCAATTGCTGGTTCAATTCGTAAACCATCCGGGTACGACTTGGCTTGAGATAAATCACCAACAATCTGGCTACGCTTGATCACATCATCTTTCATGAGTTTCTGAAAATTTTTGCTAGGGGTATTCGTTTTCCATTTCACTTCAAGTAAATGGTTTGGTTGTTTATCTTTGCTTAGCATGAAGTCAATTTCGTAGCCGTCTTTATTACGAATATAGTTCAAGCTAGCATTACCACCTTCTACATCTTCAAAGCGGTGGATCTCTTTGAGTAGTGCGCAAGCGACTAGGTTTTCGAGTTTTATTCCATCATCGCCTTGCACCATGCCGGTATCATAAAAATAGTACTTGGGTTCTTTAAGAATCGCGCGTGCAATGTTTTTATGAAATGGAGAAACCTTGAATATTACATACAAGTCTTCCATCAGTTGTAACCAGTTCTTTATGGTATTAGGGCTTTTCTGTAAGTCTCTTGCTAGCGAGTTAGCTGATACCGGGCTACCAACACGAGAGCGTAATAATTCCAGCATGGTTTCAATAGATTGTATGTCCCTAACATTAGTTAGGCTTAACAAATCTTCTTTAATAATCAAATCAACATGCGATCGCTTCCAACGCGCATAAAATCTTTTACTGGCTTT
>CALISW010000241.1 GCA_938041655.1 uncultured Thiotrichales bacterium
ATAGAAATCAAAGCACCTAACCCGCTGCACAAACTCAGACGACCGCGCTGGCACATCATGACCGGGCTGTGGTACTAGTCACCACTCCAGATTGATTAAACCATCCGCGCTAGTACAGACCGACGCACCCACGGCACTGCTGTTGGACAAGACTGTATTTCCCTCTACTTTAAGACTCAGGGCATAGCGTCGGAGATTCTCCGGCACTGCACTGGTGTCAAGAGTAACGGTCATCTGATTGCCGTTAATCTGCGTTGAACTGATCACAATATTCTGACGCACCAGTAAATATTCATACACCTCTTGCAATGGCGCCATCCAGACACGCTCACCGTAATTTGATTCGATCAATGCCATGTAATCACGGAAATCATTTTTATCGACAGTAATAAACCAGTCGACCCCGGTGCGACCAATGCGATGGGCGTATTCACTGAACCAGTAGTGCTTGTCATTAGTAGCCATATTAGCGACGGCAATAATATCTTCACCAAAAGGTGTTTCTTCGGTTTCCAGCGTATTGCGATGTAACTGGAATTGATTAAGGTCGAGCACTCCATCGACCTGTAAGCCGCCATTGCCGGGCATGGTCCAGACCTGATCATGGACTGCGCTCATACCATTGTTGAAAGCGGGGTTCAGGTAACCATCGTAATCTTGAGACGGAACTACGAAATGCTTGGTAGTATGACCAAGTCGATTATTTATAACCACGGTATTCTGCGCTACCTGTCTATCGTATGAATAATCATCACAACTATCGCGGGCACAGTGATTCAAACTGTGATTAAAAATATCCCAACCAGACTGATACATCTCTTCAATCAGTGGCCACGAGGTATAAAACTCATTCTCGTTTTCATTCAACTGACCACCGTTAACCGATAAGCCTGCTTTGAACGGGCGCAAGTTGCCACAACCATCCGTATAATTAAAACCGGACTCGGCAACATTGTCACTGGAAGTTCCGCCAGAAAGTATTGGGAAGACGTTGGCATATTCCATAGGACTGGTATCGTCAATCGTCAAGCTGTAGGCAAAATCTTTATCAAAGCGTAACTCACTGATAGCAACCGCAGTCGAATTTGCCGGTGCGGTATTGAAATTCAGTGTCACCGTAATTTCATTCGTCCCACTACTGCAACTACCAGTAGTAACACTGGCGAGATTGGATAAACCGGATTGATTGCCGGCTTCATCTTCGCTCTTGATCGCAAAGAAATATTCAGTTTCACACAAGAGATTACTGACGGTGGCACTCTCGGCGCCACCAGCTTGTGCTGGCGCACTGCTGGGCACCGTTCCGGCAATGGGAAAGTTGGAGAGACCAATCGGCATCGGACTGTAACGCAAGTCATAACTGGTAGCCGTACCTGAAGTATTATCATCACCAGGTGCCGTCCAATTAACTTTAATGCTGCTGGCCGACAAAGCAAGCGCCGCAAGATCAGTTGTATCAGCAGGCGCGATGGTATCGTTCGTAGCGTTGCCGCAGTCACCGTAGATAACCACTTCAGCCACATTGGATGAGCGACTTTGCATTTCAAAACGTAAGTAACGGGTACTCACATCGACTGTCTGATTTTCCCAGACTTTATATCCTTTGAGATCATCATCTACCAACGGGCTAGTATTCCAGCTGCCCGGGCTACCCGCAGTGATGGTAAAGCCACCATCGCCATTAGTATTAAACCAGTACAACTCATTCAGTTGTTTTACCGAACCTAAATCGATATAGCCACTGACCGGATAGACACTTCTGTCCCAACCCGAGAACCAGCCATTTTCCGGTTGGCCGGAATCATCATTGGCTGGATCACCAGATATTTGTGGTTCGTCAAAGAGATCACCAACATCACCCGTACCAACTAATTCTGTAGTACTCACAATCTCGCAAATACCAGCAACGCCAGTTACTGTTGTGCTTATTGTTAAATCTATATTGGTAGTGGTGCTACCGCCCAAGCCGGCAGCGGTTAAGCTAAATTGATAATCACCAACATCCACTTCAGTCGCTTGTATGAGTAATTCGCCATTACCGCTACCCGTATCGGTGAAACTCACGAACGCCGGTAAATTATTGGCGACCAGACTGGTAGTGTTATTGGCTGTTACTAATACTGTTGTTTGTGTATCTGCCATTACATTTATTGGGTCAATAGTATTAAAAGCTGGCGCTGCTGGACCAGAAGATGCAGTGCCATAAACCATCATTTCACCAACACGAGCAACACGGGTGTCCATGCGGAGTAACAAGTACCGACTCGTGACAGATTGCGGATGTTGTGACCACACCAGATAGCCGGTCAGCGGATCGCTAATTATTGGCGTGGCGTGCCAGTTACCAGGACTACCGGCATAAATCTCGAACACACCATTACCACTTATATCGTACAAATCGATTCGTGTAATATCGTAATTCTCACCAAGATCTAAAACTGTATCGGCCGGATAATCCTGTTTGTTCCATCCAATAAACCAATAGGTTTCAAAGTCGTTATCAAATAACGCTTGCGGGTTGGAAGAACTGGTAGTGTTGACCATATCCGGGGTCAACATGATAGGCAGATGTGCAAATGCCACATTGGTGTAGCAGCAGCATAAAAACAGGATAGTGGTGGCAATAAAACGGCGTGTAAACGAATAGAAAAACAGGGTATGCATGACTCTCTCTCAAGATTGTTGTTTAATTTATTATGTAAAGCGAACAATCCCTATTCGTCTGATTAGTATAGATCAGAGCTATGTTTTATCCAAATAGTACTAAAGTACCAATTGTGGCTTATTTCCTTTGTTGTTTGATGATGGATTGGGCCATACGCAAAGCCTGTTCCTTGTTCATTTTCAGGCTTGATTTAGCCTGAGCTATGGCTGTGTCTGCAGAATTATCGGCACGTAATTTTTTCGATTGAGCACGTCGTCTTTGATTGTGGCTATTATTACTACGTTTTTTTCTGTTTGATCGATCATTATAGCCAGACCATTCTCTGGCATTGGCTAACAACGCTATGGCCTGAAGATCATTCGGGTGTTGCTTAACATAGGGGCCTAAATACCGTAATGCTTCAACAAAACGACCATCTCCTAATAAACGCTGTCCTTTATCACGACCAGATTCATCGTTACGATTTGTTGAAAAATCTATCGGTAATCCACGGGTCACTTTTTCACCTAAATCCGAACCACTAAAGCCAGCGATTGATTTCACTAATGAAAATACCAAGCCAATTATTTTTTTCACTAACGGCATGAAAAACACCAACGCAAAAACAAGGAAAAACCAGTTCTCGAATAGCAATGCAACGAGTTTTTTTCCAAATA
>CALISW010000242.1 GCA_938041655.1 uncultured Thiotrichales bacterium
GTATCAGCTACGCCATCACCATCATCGTCACTGTCACAGGCATCGCCAAGCCCGTCATTATCAGTGTCGGTTTGATCAGGATTACTTTCCGTGCTGCAATTATCAGCAGCGTCAGCCATACCATCACCATCATCATCACTATCGCAGGCATCACCACTGCCATCATTATCCAGATCGCTTTGATCGGGGTTACTGTCTGCCGGACAGTTGTCTTGATCATCATCAAAGCCGTCATTGTCACCGTCGCTAACGACGTTAGCGTTATTGTTGGCGTTGGGATCGGTTAATGATTGATCAATCTCAGCCTCACCACCGCCACCACAGGCGACCAGTAATAAAAGCGTACAGAACAGGCTCGTAAGCCGTGTCAGACGGATAGTTTTGTTGAAATTCATAGTAAGCCCATACACAAATATTCTTATTTGGGCTAACGTAAACAAGCACTACTGTACACACAACACGGACTCGATTACCCGTTTGTGAGCGATGATTAAAGGTTAAAGATTACACCGGAATGTGATCTGTTCGAATTTATGCCAGATCTATCGGATCAACATCAATCGACCAGCGTACACGTTTGCCGCTATCCAGAGAGCGGATTTGAGGTAGATAGTGTTTCAGGAGTTTATGCAACGCAGACCTGTCCGAGCTTTGTAGTAATAGTTGCTGACGAAAACGTTCCGCCTTTTTTTCCATGGGTGCAGGAACAGGTCCTGCAATCATTACTTCCTTGTTATGTGCAGCTAGAAGTTCGGCTACCTCATGCAGAAATTTTTCCGCTTGTGCTTGTTGTTTGGCAGAGCTACGCAGCATTGCCAGATAGCCATGCGGCGGAAAGCTGGCCTCCGCTCTTTGACTGAGTTCAACTTGATTAAATGCCTGGATACCTTCACCCAGTAATATGGTAAACAAAGGGTGTTCGGGTTGGTGGGTTTGGATGATGACTTTACCACGAAGTTTACCTCGGCCAGCGCGACCACCGACCTGGGTGATTTGTTGCGCCAGTCTTTCCGGGGCGCGAAAATCAACACTGAATAAGCCCTGGTCAACATCGATCATGCCAACCAGGGTGAGTTGGTGAAAGTCATGGCCTTTGGCTAGCAACTGGGTGCCGATAATAATTTGATATTCATTATTGGCAACCGCGTGCAAGGTTTGTTGTAGCAGGTTTTTACGGCTCATGGTGTCACGGTCAATGCGTACCGCTTTGTAATCCGGGAATAACTCATTCACCAGTGTTTCTATTTGTTCTGTGCCAGCCCCTGCAGTCACCAGCTCGGTACTATTGCAACTGGTGCATTGTTTTGGAGCTGCTTGTTGAAAACCACAATGATGACAACGCAGGGTGTGTTTGTGTGCGTGGAAGGTCGTGTTGGCAGAGCAGCGCGGACAATTAAAAATAGCACCGCAGTCGTGACAGAGCATCGCCGGAGCGAAGCCGCGCCGATTGATGTAGAGCATCACCTGCTGACCTGCAGCAAGTGTTTCTTTCATAGCAGCAACTAATGTTCCAGAGAGCGAGCCGTGTAATTTTTGTGCGCGTAAATCAACCAGCTGGTAATCAGGTTCGATCGCGTCACCGGCACGCTGAGTTAACTGCAATTGTTGGTAGTGGCCAGCATCGGCATTTTGTACCGACTCCAGCGATGGGGTGGCAGAGCCCAGCACGATTGGGGTCTGTTCAATTTGGGCTCGCATTATTGCCATATCGCGTGCGTTATAACGAAAGCCTTCAATTTGTTTGAATGAACTATCGTGTTCTTCATCAATGATAATCAAGCCAGGCTTGAGTAACGGGGTAAACACGGCAGAGCGTGTACCCAGGATAACCTTGGATTCACCGAGCCGGGCCGCCTGCCAAGCATTAAGCCGTTCATTATCACTCAGGCCTGAGTGCAGTACAGCGACCGAGACATCAAAGCGATTAGCGATGCGTAAGTACAATTGCGGGGTCAGTCCTATTTCGGGTACGAGTATTAATACCTGCCTGCCAGCGGATAGTTGCGCTTGAATCAGTTTTAGATAGACCTCGGTCTTGCCGCTGCCGGTAATACCATCGAGTAAGTTGACACTGAACTGCTGTTCTTGGGCGGTAATTTTTTCTACCGCCAGAGCTTGTTCCTCATTCAATACCGGCCATTGCTGTTCGATGTCATAACGGTTTTCTGGAACCGGGAGGTGCATGACTTGCTCAACCAGTTTTTTCTTACGCAGTTCCTGCATCAGTACGCGCCAGTTCATTTGATGGCGGGCCAGCTCACTCACGCTATAACCTTGCTGATTGAGATTCAGGTATTGCAATAACTGCCACTGTTTGTTGGCGCGCCCGAGGTCCGCCTGCACCGCATTCTTGCCAGCTGAGTTGCTCTGCCAGTATTCCTGATAAGCACTATTCACACTCCGTCCGATGCGTAATGGCACGGGCAGGGCTGTCATCAATACTTCACCGAGTGGGTGATGATAGTAAGCGGCTGCCCGAAATAGTAGTTGTAACACGCCCGCGCTGAATAACGGTTGTTGATCGAGGCATTCGTTGATCTGCTTCAGTTTTTCCTGTGGAACATCTGTGTGACTGGATAGGTGGGAAATAATGCCGACCCGTTTGCCATTGCCGAAAGGCACCTCGACTCGATACCCGGGCTGGAGTGACTCGGGATCATGCTCTCCGATTAAATAATCATAGTAATCACTGCCGGGAATAGGCAAAGCCACATGGCAAATCGATACCTGGCTGGATTGATTTTTATCGGTCATAGCTAAAGTGATTTATACGATAGACAGCTAAGCGATTAATCCAGAATGAAAAAATGCACTTATCCACATTTTCTGTGGATAACTGTGTAGATAACTTTTTTGGAAATTCTTTTTCCATGCGTAAAAATCACTTACTCCGGTTTTTCAGGTTAACGAAAAATACAAATAATAATCATAAATAACAGTAGCTTAAGCTATACCCGGGCTGGCTATTGGCTGCAGTTTATAAGCTTGTCTTGTCACGCACTAGCTACCTTGATTGCTTGTGCATACTTCCTGATATTTTGTCCCACAAATTTCTGTGAACCAGATCACGTTTTATTCAGCAGTTGAACAAAAAACGGCATTAAAATGCCGTTTTTTGTCAATCAAAGTTATACAAATACTAACCTGAAATACGAGTTGGTATAAAACGTTTACAACTTGATCAAAAAGTTTTCACCGCCGCACTGATGGCGCTAATCATCTGCTGAGCATCGCCATAAAGCATGCGGGTGTTGTCCTGATAGAACAAATGATTTTCAATCCCAGAGAAGCCGGCACCCTTACCACGCTTGATAACGATGACATTTTCAGCCTTGTCCGCATCCAGTATGGGCATGCCATAAATTGGGCTGTCGGGGTTGGTGCGGGCAACCGGATTGACCACGTCATTAGCACCGATCACTAGCGCAACCGTGGTAGTTGGGAATTCTTCATTGATCTCGTCAAGGTCAGCAATGATGTCGTACGGTACACCCGCCTCGGCTAGCAATACATTCATGTGCCCAGGCATACGTCCTGCCACTGGATGTATTGCGAATTTCACTTCGACATCTTTTTCTTGCAGTAACTTGGTCAGTTCCCAGACCTTATGCTGTGCCTGTGCTACCGCCATGCCGTAACCTGGAATGATAATTACCTTCGCAGCATAGGCCATCATCGCTGCAACATCGGTCGCTTCAATGGGTTTCATTGAGCCTTCAACATCATCATCTTCGCCGCTACTGACTTCACCGAAGTTACTGAACAACACATTGGCGATAGAACGGTTCATCGCTTTCGCCATTAACTGGGTAAGCAAGGTACCGGCGGCACCGACCACAATACCTGCAATCATCATGGCTGGATTTTCCAGCACATAGCCTTCAAAACCAACGGCAAGGCCAGTCAGAGCATTAAATAGTGAAATCACGACTGGCATGTCGGCACCACCGATAGGGGTGGTTGCCATGACACCAAACACGAGTGCCAGCACAAAGAAGAAAAACAAGGCAAAGCCACCGTAACTGGTGCCTGACAGGGCTAGATACACACCGATTAATACGGTCAGCACAAAAACACTCAGGTTGACAATTTGCTGACCATTAAAGCGGAACGATTTTTTGATTAA
>CALISW010000243.1 GCA_938041655.1 uncultured Thiotrichales bacterium
GGGTCGTCCAGGTCGTTCGAGGACTGAATAATGTTACAACCTAAAAGAACAAAATATCGCAAGATGTTTAAAGGCCGCAATCGCGGCTTGGCGCAAAGCGGTAATAAAGTAAGTTTTGGCGAATATGGCCTTAAAGCTGTAGGTCGTGGTCGTTTGACGGCTCGTCAAATTGAAGCGGCGCGTCGTGCTATGACTCGTCACGTTAAGCGTGTTGGTAAGATCTGGATTCGCGTATTTCCTGATGTGCCTGTTTCCAAAAAGCCTCTCGAAGTTCGTATGGGTAAAGGAAAGGGCAACGTTGAGTTTTGGGTCTGCAAAATTCAGCCAGGCCGTGTGTTATACGAAATGGAAGGTGTTGATGAGCAGACCGCTCGGGAAGCCTTTGCGCTTGCTGCAGCGAAGCTGCCATTCAAGACAACATTCGTTTCAAGGACGGTAATGTAATGAACGCCAAAGACTTACGCGGTCAGAGTGTGGCCGAGCTCGAAGCAGAGTTGATCAAGTTGAAAAAAGAACAGTTCGGCTTACGCATGCAACATGGTTCAGGAGAAAGCGCAGCGCAAAACCATTTGCACGGACAAACTCGCAAAGATATAGCCAGAGTAAAAACTGTAATGAATGAAAAGAAAAAAGCAGGTGAGAGCTAATGAGCGAAGTGGCTAAAAAAGAACGCACCATGCGTGGTGTAGTTACCAGCGACAAAATGAACAAAACGATTACAGTGAAGATTGAGCGTAAAGTTCGTCATCCTGTTTATGGGAAATACATCAAGCGTTCGAGCAAGGTACATGCGCATGATGAAAACAATACAGCGAAGCAGGGCGATATGGTTCTGATTTCTTCGTCGAAGCCTGTATCCAAGACCAAGTCATGGTCTTTGGTACGAGTTGTATAGAATAGTACTGACAGGAATAAAACAATGATTCAAATGCAGACAGTACTTAATGTGGCCGACAATAGCGGCGCACGTCGAGTTCAATGCATCAAGGTGCTGGGTGGTTCGCATCGTCGTTATGCTGGAATTGGTGATGTCATCAAGGTCAGTGTTAAAGACGCGATTCCACGCGGCAAGGTTAAAAAAGGCGAGGTTTATGACGCAGTAGTAGTACGTACTGCTAAAGGCGTTCGTCGACCAGATGGTTCCTTGATTCGTTTTGATAGCAATGCGGCGGTTATTTTAAATGGCCAGCTGCAACCGATTGGTACTCGTATATTTGGTCCGGTTACGCGTGAGTTGCGAACCGGAAAGTTTATGAAAATTATTTCGTTAGCACCGGAAGTGCTGTAGGTCGCGAGGAAGTTATGCAACGTATAAAAAAAGGTGATGAAGTCATCGTAACGGCCGGGAAGGACAAGGGTCGTAGAGGCAAAGTGATGTCAGTGCAAACTAACGGTCGCGTCGTGGTTGAAGGCGTCAACATGGCCAAGAAGCACAAGCGCGGCAATCCTAACGCAGGCGTAGAGGGCGGTATTGTCGATATTACTATGCCAATACATGGTTCAAACGTAATGTTATTTAATGAAGCGAGTGGCAAGGGCGAGCGAATTGGCTACAAGACACTCGATAATGGTAAGAAGGTTCGTTACTTCCGTTCAAACGGCGAGTCTCTGGACTAACAGGTATTAAGCAATGGTTAGATTACAAGAATTCTATCAGTCTGATGTGGTGCCAAAGTTACAGGAGCAATTTAAGTTCTCCAATGTCATGCAGGTGCCAAAGATTGAAAAAATCACCCTGAATATGGGTGTAGGTGAAGCTGTGGTTGATAAGAAAGTTATCACTAAAGCTGTTGATGACATGACAAAGATTGCTGGTCAAAAGCCGGTAGTTTGTCTGGCGCGTAAATCAATCGCAGGTTTCAAGATTCGTGACGGTTGGCCGGTTGGCTGCAAAGTTACTTTGCGCGGAACTCGTATGTATGAGTTTCTTGATCGTTTGATCACTATTGCTATCCCTCGTGTACGCGATTTTCGTGGCATGAATGCAAAGTCATTCGATGGCCGCGGTAATTACAGCATGGGTGTGAAGGAGCAGATCATATTCCCGGAAATTGATTACGACAAAATTGATGTGATCCGTGGAATGGATATCACTATCACAACATCAACCAATAACAATGATGAAGCCAAAGCGTTGCTGGAAGCTTTCTCATTCCCATTCAGAAAATAGGTAGTAACGATGGCTAAAACTTCAATGATAATGCGTGAGAGAAAGCGTACCAAGTTGGTCGCGAAGTATGCGGACAAGCGTGCGGCTCTCAAGAAAATCATTTGTGATCAAAATGTAGATTTTGACGAGAAAATGGAAGCAGTAGAAGCATTGCAAAAATTACCACGTGATTCGAGCAAGAGTCGCGGTAGAAATCGTTGCCGCATGACCGGTCGACCTCATGGCTATTACCGCAAGTTTGGCTTGAGTCGAAATAAATTACGTGAAATGGCGATGTCAGGTGCGATACCTGGTTTGGTCAAGGCTAGCTGGTAGGTGACGTTATGAGTATGAGCGATCCAATTGCAGATTTATTAACACGCGTACGTAATGGTCAATCAGCCAAGAAGACGTCAGTTACTATTCCTGCTTCTAAAGCCAAGATGGCCGTCTTACAGGTATTGAAAGACGAAGGTTACATTACTGACTTTAGTAGTAACAATGAGACTAAGGCAGAGATCACGGTTGAGCTTAAGTATTACCTGGGTAAGCCGGTAATCGAAAAGATCAAGCGTATCAGTAAGCCTGGTCTTAGAATTTTCAAGAACAAAGACGAGATACCGGCAATTAACAATGGTCAAGGTATTTCAATTGTCTCTACTTCAAGAGGCGTAATGACAGATCGAGCTGCTCGTGCTTTAGGCGAGGGCGGCGAGATCATTTGTTCGGTGTTTTAACTTAGAGATTTATGTAGATGTCAAGAATAGCAAAAGCGCCAATAACCGTTCCATCTGGAGTTGATATTAATATCAATGGCCAGACAGTGAATGTTAAAGGGTCAAAAGGAAACATCGCACTTGATGTACACCACAGTGTAGCGGTAAAGCTTGATGATGGTGTCATCAGCGTATGTCCTAGTGATGAGAAGAGTACTGACTGGGCAATGAGCGGAACCATGCGTTCTTTGTTAAGTAATTCAGTGACCGGTGTTACTGACGGTTTTGAAAAGAAACTGGAATTGGTCGGTGTTGGTTATCGTGCTCAGGCACAAGGCCAGAAATTAAACTTAACATTGGGTTTTTCGCATCCAGTAGTGCACGAGTTGCCAGCTGGAATTAAAGTTGAAACGCCTAGTCAAACTGAAATAGTTGTTTCAGGTATTGATAAACAGAAAGTGGGTCAGGTAGCGGCTGAAATCCGTGCCTATCGTCCACCTGAGCCTTATAAAGGCAAGGGTGTGAAGTACGCTGATGAGCGAATTGTTCGCAAAGAAGCCAAGAAGAAGTAGGTTATAAAATGAATAAGAAGACTTCACGATTACGTCGTGCCAAGAAATCACGTAGCAATATGCAGCGTCGCAATGCTGTGCGCTTGAGTGTGCACCGTACACCGGCACATATTTATGCTCAGATCATTGAGGGTTCAGGCACAACCGTTGCCAGTGCTTCAACAATCGACAAGAGTTTGAAAAAAGATTTGAAGACGGGTGGCAATACAGATGCTGCTGTCGCGGTTGGTAAATTAATTGCTGAAAGAGCAAAAGACAAAGGAATCGAGGCGGTTGCATTTGATCGCTCTGGTTTTAAATATCATGGTCGAGTGAAAGCGTTGGCAGATGCTGCGCGTGAAGCCGGCTTGAAATTTTAGGAAATATCCATGGCTAAACAAAATAAAATGGACCAGGGCCCATCAGATGGCATGCAGGAAAAGCTGGTTAATGTTAACCGGGTTGCCAAAGTTGTAAAGGGCGGTCGTCAGTTTGGTTTCACGGCACTTACTGTAGTAGGTGATGGTGAAGGTAAAATTGGAATTGGTTACGGAAAAGCCAGAGAAGTTCCGCTGGCAATACAGAAGGCGATGGAAAAAGCACGTCGCGAGATGATTACAGTGCCTATCGTTGATGGCACATTGCAGTATCCGATTATGGGTCGTTTTGGTGCGGCTAGAGTCTATATGTCTCCAGCATCTGAAGGTACCGGCATTATTGCTGGTGGTGCAATGCGTGCGGTATTCGAAGTGCTTGGCGTAAAGAACGTACTGGCAAAGTGTATTGGTACCAGAAATCACATTAATGTGGTTAAGGCTACCGTCGCTGGATTGTCGACCATGACATCACCAGAAGCGGTTGCTGCCAAACGTGGTAAAACTGTTGAAGAGATTATGGGTTAAGTCATGGCTGATCTAAAAGTTACATTGAAAAAAAGCATGAGTGGCAAGTTGAAGAGTCATCAGGCTTGTGCGCGTGGTTTAGGTATTCGCAGAATGCATCACACGGTAGTGGTGAATGATACCCCTGAAAATCGCGGCATGATCAACAAGATCTCTTACATGTTGCAGGTAGAGGAAGCGTAATGCATTTAAATACTATCAAGCCTGCTAAAGGCAGCCGTCCGACGCGTAAGCGTGTTGGTCGTGGAATCGGGTCTGGTATTGGCAAGACTGGTGGCCGTGGTCATAAAGGTCAGAAGTCACGTTCAGGTGGATTCAGCAAAGTCGGTTTTGAAGGTGGTCAAATGCCACTGCAACGCAGATTGCCTAAAGTTGGTTTTAGCTCTCGTGTTGGTAAGCACGTGGCCGAGGTTCGATTGAATGAGCTGTCATCTTTATCAGTCGACGTGGTTGATATGGATGCGTTGATTGCTGCCAATGTAGTGCCGCCAAGAACACGGAAAGCGAAAGTGTTTTTGTCAGGCGAGATTACAAAAGCAGTGACGATTAAAGGAACTAACATTAAAGCAACAGCAGGTGCTGCCAAAGCCATTGCTGATGCTGGCGGAAAGTTTGAGGATTAAAAGTGGCAAAGAACAAAAACAATAGAAAATTAGCCGAAGCGGCTGTTGAGAGCGGAAGATATTCCGAGCTGATCTCACGTCTGTTGTTTTTGTTTATGGGTTTGATTGTTTATCGCATTGGTACCTTTGTCCCGGTACCTGGTATAGATCCTGTGCAGCTCGCTTCGTTTTTCGAACAGCAGCAGGGCACTATTCTGAGCATGGTAAATATGTTTTCCGGCGGTGCACTGGAGCGATTAAGTGTCATGGCGCTGGGTATCATGCCTTACATTTCGGCATCTATTATTATGCAGTTGCTGACGGTGATGGTGCCATCACTGGAACAGCTGAAGAAAGAAGGTGAGGCTGGTCGACGCAAGATTACTCAATACACACGTTACTTCGCATTTGTACTAGCCTTGTTTCAAAGTATTGGTGTGATGATCGCACTTGATGGTCAAGGTGTAGACCTTGGTCATGTCGCTGGTCAACGCAACGTAGGTTTCTTGTTTACTGGTGCGGTTGCACTGGTTACTGGCACCATGTTCCTGATGTGGCTGGGTGAGCAAATTACCGAACGTGGAATTGGTAACGGTATTTCAATGATCATCTTCGCCGGTATTGTTGCCGGATTGCCCCGAGCGATTGGCGGCACAATCGAATTAGCCAGAACCGGTGAGTTAAGCTCAGGTCTGGTTCTGTTCATACTGGCAATGACCTTGCTGGTAACTGCCTTTGTTATCTTTGTGGAACGTGGTCAGAGACGTATTACAATAAATTACGCCAAGCAAACGCGTGGCAATAAACTCTATCAGTCGCAAAGCAGTCACTTGCCACTGAAGCTGAATATGGCGGGTGTTATTCCACCAATCTTTGCATCGAGTATAATTCTGTTCCCGGCAACGCTGGGTCAGTGGTTTGGGCGCGCTGAAGGCTTTGGCTGGATGCAGAACATCGCCAACGCTATGGCTCCAGGTCAACCGTTATACATATTGTTATATGCATTGGCGATTGTGTTCTTCTGTTTCTTCTATACCGCATTGCAATTTAATGCGCGAGATACAGCAGATAACCTGAAACGTTCTGGCGCGTTTATACCTGGCATACGACCTGGAGATCAAACCGCTAAATACGTCGATGGTGTGCTCACCAAGTTAACAGCTATCGGTGCGATCTATATTACGGCGATATGTTTATTGCCAGAGTTTTTAATACTTAAATGGAATGTGCCTTTCTACTTCGGTGGAACGTCATTGTTGATCATCGTAGTAGTAATTATGGACTTCATTACCCAGGTTCAGGCTCGATTGATGTCGACCCAGTATGAAGGTTTATTGAAAAAAGCTAATCTGAAAGGCCACGGTCGTTCAGGTGGTGTTGTCAGGTAAAAGAGGTTTAGATTATGAAAGTACGAGCTTCAGTGAAAAGAATGTGTCGCAATTGCAAAGTGATTAAGCGCAATCGCGTTATACGTGTAATTTGTTCAGACCCCCGGCATAAACAGCGCCAGGGTTAAGAGAAAAGCGGAGATATAGTAATGGCTCGAATAGCCGGAATAAACGTACCAGTTAACAAGCATGCCGTGATTGCACTTACAGCAATTTATGGCATTGGTCGTACCACTGCACAACAAATCTGTGAGAAAGCAGGTGTTGCCACAAATGCCAAAATCAAGGATTTGACTGAGGCAGAAGTTGGTCAGTTACGAGATGCTGTCGGCGGTATTGTGGTAGAAGGCGACTTGCGTCGCGATATCTCTATGAACATCAAGCGTTTGATGGATCTCGGTAGTTACCGAGGTATCAGACACCGTCGTGGTTTGCCTTTGCGCGGCCAAAGAACCAAAACGAACGCGCGAACCCGTAAAGGTCCGCGTCGTGCAATACGTAGATAAATAGGTAATAGAATGGCAGGTCCAAGCAAAACTAAAAAGAAAGTTAAGATCACGGTTGTTGATGGTATCGCTCACATCAATGCCAGTTTTAACAACACAATCATTACGTTGACTGATCGCAAGGGTAATGCCTTGTCATGGGCAACTGCCGGTGGTTCAGGTTTTCGTGGTGCACGAAAAAGTACCCCGTTTGCTGCTCAGGTAGCTGCAGAACGCGCCGGTGAAGCCGCTAAGGAATATGGCCTGCAAAACCTGGATGTGTTGGTAAAAGGTCCAGGGCCTGGTCGTGAATCAGCAGTGCGTGCCTTGAACAATGTGGGATATAAAATAACCAGTATTACTGACGTCACACCGATACCACATAACGGTTGTCGTCCTTCAAAGAAGCGTCGGGTTTAGGAATAAATTATGGCTAGATATATCGGTCCAAAGTGTAAATTAAGTCGTCGTGAAGGTACGGACTTACTACTCAAGAGTCGTGCACGACCATTAGAAACAAAATGCAAGCTGGAAAAAATTCCAGGTATGCATGGTGATAGACGTACCCGTGTTTCTGACTATGGTTTGCAGTTGCGAGAAAAGCAAAAGGTACGTCGTATGTACGGTGTACTGGAAAAGCAGTTTAGAAACTATTTCAAGAAGTCAGCTTTGCAAAAAGGTTCAACCGGTGAAAACCTGTTGCGTTTGCTGGAAAGCAGATTGGACAATGTTGTTTATCGTATGGGCTTTGGTGTGACGCGTGCTGAAGCACGACAGCTGGTGAGTCATAAAGCAATTACGGTCAATGGCACGGTGGTGAACATCGCTTCGTATCAGGTAAAAGCGGAAGATGTTGTCGCTATACGTGAGAAAGCGCGTAAGCAATTACGTATTCAGGATTCACTGAATATCGCTGAGCAATTCGGTTTTCCGGAGTGGCTCGATGTTGATGTAAAGAAAATGGAAGGTGTATTCAAGTCAGCTCCAGAACGTAATGATCTGCCGGCTGAAATAAACGAGTCACTAATCGTAGAATTATACTCTAAGTAATAGAATCGAGAGGCTGTCACATGTCAGATAACAAGCAAACTTTGTTAAAAGCGAATCAAATTACAGTAAAAGAACTTGGCGTTAATCATGCCAGAGTCAGCGTTGAGCCCCTTGAGCGTGGTTTCGGCCACACACTTGGCAATGCATTGCGTCGTATTCTGTTGTCATCGATACCAGGTTGCGCAATCACTGAAGCCAAAATCGAAGGTGTTCTGCATGAATACACTTCTATTGAAGGTGTGCAGGAAGACGTGGTTGAGATCATGCTTAACCTGAAAGGTATTTCATTATTGATGCATGAACAGACTGAAACACAAATCAGCCTGAATAAGAAAGGCCCTTGTGTTGTTACTGCAGCAGATTTTGTGCTGGGCCATGACATTGAAATTACCAATCCTGACGCTGTGATCGCGACCTTGACCAAAGAAGGTTCGTTGGACATGACGGTCAAGGTTGAGAAAGGGCGTGGTTATCAACCAGCTAGCGCGCGTCGTGATGCTGATGAGAATCGAGAGATTGGTCACCTGTTATTAGATGCCAGTTTCAGCCCTATACATCAGGTTTCATACACAGTGGATAATGCTCGTGTAGAACAACAGACCAATATGGACAAGTTGATCCTTGAGCTTGAAACCAATGGCACTGTTGACCCAGAGCAGGCTATCCGTGATGCGGCTGGTGTATTGATGCAGCAGATCTCTGTATTCGCTAACTTTGATAGCGAAGTGAAAGCAGAGCCAGAGCTGCCACAGGATCAGATTGATCCGATCTTGTTACGACCAGTAGATGATCTCGAACTTACCGTTCGATCTGCTAACTGTCTCAAGGCAGAAAATATTTACTACATTGGTGATCTTATTCAACGCACAGAAGTTGAGTTGTTGAAGACACCGAATCTAGGTAAGAAGTCACTAACCGAGATCAAAGACGTTTTAGCGTCTCACGGTTTAGCTATGGGTGTACGTTTAGAGAACTGGCCACCAGCCAGTATCGATACCACTAAACGCGCCTCTTAATTTATACAGGTACACGTTATGCGTCATCGTAAATCAGGTCGTCAGCTCAACAGAAATAGTAGCCATAGAAAGGCTATGTTTCAGAATATGACGAATTCATTGATCAAGCACGAGTTGATCAAAACCACTTTGCCTAAAGCAAAAGAGCTGCGCCGAATAGCCGAGCCATTGATTACTATGGCAAAAGAAGACGGTGTGCATAAGCGTCGTCTGGCGTTTGATCGTCTGCGAGATAAAGAGACCGTTGGCAAGCTATTTTCTGAGCTGGGCCCACGCTACAAGAATCGTCCTGGTGGCTATTTGCGTGTCTTGAAATGCGGCTTCCGCGCTGGTGACAATGCACCAATGGCGTATGTGGAACTGGTTGACAGACCAGAAGAAGATGATGCAGACGAATAAGTTTTAAGACGTATTTAGAACGTAAAAAAAGCCGGTTTTAACCGGCTTTTTTGTTGCCTGTCGAAGTAGAGTGATTTCAGTTTAAAACTGATTTCAAGAACTTGCCAGTATAGGATCGTTTGATCGTAGACACTTTCTCCGGTGTTCCAGTGGCTATAATCTGACCTCCACCATCACCACCCTCAGGACCAAGATCCACTATCCAGTCTGCGGTTTTAATCACATCCAGATTATGCTCAATCACGATAACAGTATTGTTTTCATCTCGGAGCCTGTGCAACACGGATAGCAACATTTGAATATCATGAAAATGTAAACCGGTAGTTGGTTCATCAAGGATATAGATTGTTTTGCCGGTACTGCGCTTGGAGAGTTCTTTAGCTAACTTAATGCGCTGCGCCTC
>CALISW010000244.1 GCA_938041655.1 uncultured Thiotrichales bacterium
TCATCATGAGTTCGATTTTTCATTTGATGTAAACGAGCCGGTCTATAGTTACTACGGTGAACTGTTTAGCATCCGTTGGTATATCCGCGTCAGTGCAGATATACGTTGGTCGGTAAACCCGACTGACCAACAGGAATATATCTACACACCGGTGGATAAATACGCGCAACACAGCATCGCCAGCCAGGCGGACTTTCAATTGATGCCAGCCATAGCGAGCCTACCCAAGCCAGTTGTCTGGGCTGGTATGGCGGCGGCTGGAGTTGGGGGCATCAGTTTTCTGGCCGGTACTGGTGGCGTGGCTATGAGCTGGTTAACACAGGTAGACAACTTGATGTTAATGGCAGGCGTAGGCGCGGGTACCGTGTTCGGAGCGAATTTTCTGGGTAATTCGCATGACAAATTAAGTGACGTGTTTATTGAGCGCATTTTCGTCAGCCTTGATCGCAATACGTGCTCGCCCGGAGAAACCTTTAACGCTGCTATAGAGTTAGAAGTAGCGAGGAACTGCAAACCTAAATCGTGTCAGTTTGAATTGTCTTGTGTTGAAGTATCACAACAAACTATTGGAACTCGGCAAGTCACCACTGAACACATCACCTACCTTGACACCAAAACATTACGTCTGCCAACAACGCTTCAAAAAAATAAACAGTACGACTTGGGTTCGAGCTTCACCATCCCCCCCGGCGCTACCCAAACCTTTCACGCCAAAAACAATCGCATCGAATGGCGCATAGAACTCACCATCGTCTTCAACCGCCTGCTTAAATGGCAAGAAGAAGGTGTGATTGAGGTGCAGTATTCTTGATCATAAACAACCTACTAGTACTTTAGTCTTAGCAAAAAATCGAATACTCAACATTGGGAATGTACATACACATGTAGACTCCGATTCACAATCTGACTAACTCAAGATTTATATTGAATACACCTGATACAGAAAAATGTGAGGAACACTCATTTTAAAATATCAAATTACCGGTAGAGTGTTAAAGAGATTAGAGATACACATGAACAATATTTCATGAAATTTCGAATAACAGAAAATTCTTATGTAAATGGATAAAATTCCCTATAAAAGATCAAAAGTGCGAGAGAAAATGAATTCAAATAGAAATTTGCGTTATGTGCGTAACATTATCCGCCTATCATTTGCCTATATTTTAGCGACTACAATATGTTTTGCTGAATCCGATATTGCAAGAGCATCAGTTGAACATGACAGTATCATGTATCTGCTCAATGATAATCCAGCACAGATTGTTCGATACGATTTAGAGAGCGAGCAATTCCTGGACGAAATAAACCTGATATCTAACCCTCTTAGTATAGCCGTAGATGACACTGGCATATACGTTGGCACTATCGATAAAAAAATCACTTATTTTGACCTGTCTGGAAACAATGAATCTGAACTTGCTACGCTCGATATAGAACTATCTGATCTAGATTTCGAATTAACTGTTAATGATAATTTTCTGTTCGCTTTATCAAGAAATCCGTTTGATTCTGGCGGCAATTTTAAATTGATTTTCACTTTAGATAAATCTGATGGCTCCATTGTGAGTACCAAAGAATTTCGCTTTCCCTCAACAGGAGTTTACGAAATCTCAGCCACCGATGATTATCTAATCGCAAGCTCTGGTTCAATCCCATACAAAATGGAACTTCTGGCATCCGGCGAGCTAGGTGAGCCTGTATTTAATCAAGGTAATTCAATCAGAGGTCTGCGAACAGGGAATAACCGATTAACGCTGCTATCTGAACTTTCCATGGCAGTTGATGGTGCTGGCAATGCATATAGTTTACCTGGTTTGGATTATGTCGGGCCATTCGCAAGTAATGTTGATGACATCGCAATTAATAATCAAAATTATTTTATTCTCAATGATAGAGCTTTAACGCTGCATGATCAGGATTTACTTCGCAATGGAATCTACAAGTTCCAAAACCTGGTCCATACCATAGCAATTTCTAATTCGAATGTTGTTGGCTTTTATTACGATTCTGATGGCAATGCTGGAGTTGAATCAATATCGATAAACAATATTGAAGAGCCCCCACTATCACCCTTACCTTCTCCAGGCTTGATATTTAATGATCAGCCTACTGCTGCCTGGCCTATGAGTAATGACACAATACTTGTCTATTTTGGTGCCACGAAATTATATCAATACTCAATAGCTACACAGTCACTGACTGGTCTTTACACTCTACCAGAACAACCATTAGCTATGCTTTTTCATCAAGAGAACGACTCGTTATATATCTCCTATCGTTATGGACGTGTTGCGATTCTGAACCTTGAACAAGGTGTAGAAACGACCTTCGCTAATCTGGCTGACAGTGCACTGGCATTACTACCGATAGGTGAAAATGTTTTAGCAATGGACAAAACGGGCAATGATACTTTTACCGTATATAGTCCCACAGGACAAAAATTATCGGAAAAATCAGGCAATGAACTTGACGGCTTAAGCACGCCGGATTTTTTCGTGGCGACAGGCTATGTATGGAGCCCGCTAAATGAGAAATTGTTTCATGCAAATACTTTAACAAACCGAATTTATTCACTAGAGATTGGCAGTGACGGGATTATTGGGGCTAATGATGCTAGCCCTTATCAAGACTTTGACGATAGGTTCACATTCAAGAATCAGTCCTTACAACTCAGTAATGATGAATCTTCATTACTTCTCTCAAGTGGCGAAATAATAAGTACCAGTGACTTTGAGCTCTTACATCTGCTTGGTGAATCTGAAGATTATATATTTGTTTCAAACCCTCTCTGGACCACGGATGGTGGTGTTGTAGGTCTGCAATATTATGATGATTTTACCCTGGCATTATCTCGCTGGGATAATGGCTACCAACAGGTAAAACGACTTCCTCGTTTTGAAACAACCTTTCAGCTATTGAGGGTAGATACAGATGTTTATTTGATGGGTACACGCCTCGTTCTCGACGAGAACAATATTACAAGAAATACCTTCACTATATTCAAGATTCATGAGAACGATGACACGGATGGAGATAGCTTTGAC
>CALISW010000245.1 GCA_938041655.1 uncultured Thiotrichales bacterium
TCTGTAACAGAGGCGCCTTTTCTCCGTCAAAGGATTGACAGCAGACCATACGACAAACAATCCCGGTTATAACTCCCATCTAACCGCTGTTTACACTGGAGAGATATGGATGGGCAATGAGTTAAGTTTGCTGGAACGCATCGCGAATGAAATACCGGCAAATCACAATATAGAGATTAACGATTCTAAAGCTGTGGAGTCGATTCTCAACCATGTAAAAAAAATCCTCAACGTTCGTCAAGGCAGTGTGCAAACAATGCCTGATTACGGACTACCTGACTTCAATGATCTCGCACGGCGTTTCCCGAATGCTATAGAAGAGATCAAACGTTCAATTCGCCAATGTCTGGAAAAATATGAGCCGCGCCTGGTAAACATACAAGTAGATCATGTCATGGTGGGTGAACACATGATGGATTTACGTTATGACGTAAAAGCGCAAATATCGGTTGATGGAAAAAACACCAATGTCTGGTTCGAGACGATTCTCGATACAGCCGGTAAGGTGTCAATTCGAGGCTGATATGTCATTTGATCAATACTATCAAGACGAATTAGCTTACCTGAATGAAATGGGCGAAGCGTTTGCTGATGCCTATCCAAAACTGGCTCCGTTTCTCGCACAAAAAGGGCATGACCCTGATGTTGAGCGTTTATTGGAAGGGTTTGCTTTTATAGCCGCCAACATCCGGCAAAAACTCGATGATGAGTTACCGGAAATTACGCATGGTTTACATAATCTATTGTGGCCCAATTTATTACGCCCGGTACCGTCAGTATCTATCGCGCAATTCACACCCATTGAAAATGCCTTGACCAACAGTGCTGCGATTGAGCGTGGTGTTCAGCTGGACTCAATACCGGTACAAGACACCGTATGTAAATTCAAAACGACCAGTGATATTACACTGCAGCCTATATCTATCAACTACATCCAGGCTATCGAAAAGAATAATCGCTCTGTGCTTGAAGTGAAATTCACTGTGGACTCACAGTTAACCTGTGACCAACTAGTGATGGATAGTCTGCAACTGTTTTTGTACGGCGACGTGCAGTCCAGTTTTAGCCTCTATCAATACATGTTCCGCTATCTGGACAAGGTTAGTGTTTATGGAGAAGACCGGGACAAACACAAATTCACTCTATCCAGCGATGTAGTAAAAACTGCAGGGTTAGAGGATGACGAAGCAATGCTGGAGTATGAAAACAACAGCTTCAGCGGCTATCGCCTATTGCAGGAATATTTCAGCTTGCCGCATAAATTTCTATTCATGGATGTTACCGAGCTAGTGAAAGTCAGTTCATTTGAAGGCGCTAAAACCTTTTCTCTGGAGTTCGAGTTTTCTCAACGCTTCCATGAATTTATGCGTATTAATGATGACAGTCTGCTCTTGCATTGCGCACCAATCATTAATTTATTTGAAACCGAAGCTGACCCATTACGCTTTGACCAGAGTCGTACCGAATATCGGCTAAGACCGGCTAATTCAAAACAGGAGCATTATGAGGTCTATCGGATTAATAATGTGATTGCCTATGCTTTTGGTGGCAAAGAACGACTGGAGTATAAGCCTTTCGTTTCTTTTGATAATTTAAATACCGGTGATAAAAAACAGTTTAACTTTTATAGCGAACATAAAAAACCATCTGTTATCGGCGCGGGTAGTGACACTTACCTGTCCTTTATCAGTGCTGACAAGAAAGCGTACGAGACTGAAGCTCTCACAGTGTCTATCGATTTACAGTGCACCAACAAAAATCTGCCAGAAAACCTGAAAGTCGGTGACATTTGTGTTGCCACAGGAACGTCACCTGAGTTCGCAACATTCAAAAATATTTTTCCGCCGACACCATCTGCTGCAGCGCCCTTACATAAAGATCTGCAATGGCAGTTGATCTCAAACATCTCTCTTAACTACATGTCACTGGCTGACATCGACACATTGAGAACAATTTTATCAACTTATAATTTTCATGCGGCCAACAATAGGCAAGCCGCGCGATCTCAAGAGTTAAAGCTTGAGGCCATAGAAAGCATTTCTATTTCGCCAGTCACGAGGCTTGTGAAAGGCTTGCCAGTAAGAGGGCATGAGATTGAACTGGATCTTCGCTCGGACCCGTTTGGCAGTGAAGGGGAGATGTTTTTATTCGCAACGATACTCAGTCGTTTTTTCGCACTTTGTGCAAGCGTCAATTCATTCAGTGAATTAGTCGTCAATGATCTTGATAAAGGTGAGGTATACCGATGGCCGAAGAGCACGGGTCAAAAATACCTGATCTAATACAAACACAATTTTCTCCTGAAAAAAGGTTTTCTTTTTATCAGGCAGTGAGATTGATGCTTGAGCATACCGAGGCCGAGTCGCAGCCTGGTACTCGTGATCGCTTCGATGGCGAAAGTATATTCTTTCGTGCCAATCCTTCTATGGGGTTTCCAAGTCGCGACGTGCAACAGATCCAACATGATTTACTGCAAGGCTCTTTACCAGGCGTAGTCTTTGATGTGAACTTCATGGGCTTGTACGGTCCATCCTCACCAATACCTGCTTACTATACTGAAGAGATTCTACATTCGGATCCTGAGGATTCTGAAGTCAGACGATTTTTAGACCTATTTAATCACCGTCTTATCTCCTATCTCTATCGCAGTTGGCAGAAATACCGTATGCCTTTGCATTATCAACCAGGTGCTACGGATAAGTACTCAGAGAAATTGTATTCATTCATAGGCCTGAAAGATTCTAATGTGCGCAACAATAGCCGTATTGATTGGGAGCGCCTATTGCCATTTATCGGCTTGTTAGGAATGCGTACTGGTGCGGCAAAGACCATCACCAGCCTGGTTGCATTTTATTGCGGCATTGAAAAAGTTTCCTTGATTGAAAATGTTGAACAGTTATTAGAAATACCAGAGCAGCAGCGTGTACAACTAGGCGTTAGTAACTCAACCCTGGGTGAGAATACATCACTGGGCGAGCGTATCAGAGATTGCAATAGCCGCTTTGAGTTAAGACTTGAAGAACTTGAGATGCAACAGTATCTGAATTTGCTTCCCGGGCAACGACTCGAGCGGGATATCAACGAGCTGATTAAATTCATCAGCAAAGATTCTATCGATTACACCTTATCGCTCTCCTTAAAACATGATCAAGCACAACCCATGCAACTAGCTGATGAACAAACATCTGGCTTAGGGCGTAATGCCTGGATTGGCGCGCCGAAACAAAAACAAACCACGATTAACTTTGCCTAAGAAAAATTATGATTAATGTTGACCTTAAACCTTTATTGGAAAAATTAAACGCACACTGTAACTCCAATCTCGAGTCTGCTGCTGGCTTATGTGTTAGCAATGGTAGCTTTGAGATCGGGATCGAGCATTTCCTGCTCAAGTTGTCCGAGGACAGTAATACGGATATTCAAATAATTTTGAGACATTTCGGTATTGAAGAATCACAGCTTTTAAAATCATTAACGCAGTTTATTGAAACCGAAGAAAAGGGTAACCAGCGTCGTCCTGTATTTTCACGGAAATTGATTGAATGGGTGCAAGATGCCTGGCTATTAAGCTCTGTAGAGTTTGGGCTGGCAGAAGTTCGTTCAGCTGCCTTATTCGCGACTCTGATATTGAATCCACGTCGTTATGGCGCTGAAGATTACTTCGGTTTACTCGAGGATATAAGTGCAGAAGACCTGCGCAATAATTTGCTGGATGTCATTTCCGGTTCTGCCGAAGCTGCGAGAACTATAAGTGCTGATGATGGCCCCGCTCAAACTACAGACGGGGCGAGCACAGCACCCGGCGCTGATTCAGCATTAGCGAAATTCACTATTCATTTTACGCAACAAGCACGTGAAGGAAAAATAGACCCGGTCTTTTGCCGAGACGATGAAATCCGGCAGATGGTCGACATCGTTTCTCGTCGCAGAAAGAACAATCCTATATTGGTAGGTGAGCCTGGTGTTGGCAAAACGGCAGTAGTCGAAGGCTTGGCATTAAAAATAATTGAAAGCGATGTGCCCGAAGTTTTACAGGGTACTGAATTGTATGCGCTTGATATGGGTCTGCTGCAGGCTGGTGCCAGCGTAAAAGGAGAGTTTGAGAAAAGACTCAAGGCTGTGATTGAAGAAGTGAAATCTTCTCTAACACCTATACTTTTATTCATCGATGAAGCTCATACATTGATTGGTGCGGGTGGTGCGGCTGGTGGTAGTGATGCTGCCAACTTGCTCAAACCAGCCTTGGCGCGCGGTGAAATGAAAACACTCGCCGCTACCACCTGGAGTGAGTACAAAAAATATTTTGAAAAAGACCCGGCGCTAGCCAGACGCTTTCAGTTGGTAAAAATCGGCGAGCCATCTGCAGATGACGCGGTCGT
>CALISW010000246.1 GCA_938041655.1 uncultured Thiotrichales bacterium
ATACTGTACGGTATATTCCCGGACCGAAAAATATAGCCGACTCGCTATCACGTTTGATCAAAGAAGGAACAACACGTGACAATCGGGAAAATATAACTGAGGAATACGTTAAATTTGTCCTAATGACTACCATGCTATCGAGCAGATTCATGGCTTTGGTATGGGCGCTTCGGTAGTTGCCTTATTCTCACGTGTTGGTGGCGGGATTTTCACCAAGAGCGCGGACGTCGGAGCCGATCTGGTCGGCAAGCTCGAAGCAGGTATACCTGAAGATGACCCGCGCAACCCTGGTGTAATCGCTGATAACGTAGGCGACAACGTCGGTGACGTTGCGGGTATGGGGTCCGATATTTTTGAATCCTATTGTGGCTCTATGATCGCGGCAATCGCCTTGGCAACGACCATGACACCAATGATGCTGGAAAAACTAGGTGGCACCAAGGGCGACCTGTTGTTCCTGCCACTGGCACTGGGTTCGATTGGCTTATTGTGTTCGTTAGCAGGTATCGCGTTGGTTAAAATGTCAGCCAATAAATCTCCTGAAGTAGCCTTGCGTATGGGTACTATCGGCGCTTCAGTGGTGTTCATTGTCGCCGCTTATGTTCTGACCAATAGAATGGGACTGACTACCAACTCATGGCTTGCCGTTGTCAGTGGAGCAGTGGGTGGCATTATCATCGGTTTGATTACTGAGTACTACACCTCAGGAAAGCCTGTCAGAACTATCGCCAAAGGCGGTGAGACAGGAGCAGCTACGGTACTAATTCATGGTCTGGCTACTGGTATGCAATCGGTTGCCGTTCCAGTGCTTACGATTTGTGCAATCATCTTCATCTCCAGTTCGCTTTGTGGACTGTACGGTGTTGCGATTGCCGCGGTAGGTATGTTGGCTACGGTTGGCATTACCATGGCGATCGATGCCTATGGTCCTATAGCTGATAATGCGGGTGGTATTGCAGAAATGGCCGGCATGGGAGAAGACACCCGCAAAATTACTGATTCACTCGATGAGCTCGGTAACACGACTGCTGCGATCGGCAAGGGTTTCGCTATCGGCGCAGCTGCTTTAGCCGCGCTCGCATTGATCAGCGCTTACATTCAAACCATTACGGTAAAAGATGCTTCGTTCCAGTTACTCCTGAATAATCCAATGGTATTAATGGGCATGTTCCTGGGTGGAATATTCCCCTTCCTGGTGTCTGCTATCACTATGACTGCAGTGGGTGAAGCGGCTTTCGATATGATCAAAGAAATTCGCCGCCAGTTCAAAGAAATCCCGGGACTAATGGAAGGCACAGCCAAGCCTGACAACGCACGCTGTATAGACATTGCAACTAAAGCTGCTCTCAGACGGATGGTTTTGCCGGGTGCTTTGGCGGTATTCTCACCTATAGTGGTAGGCTTTGTTCTTGGACCAGAAGCACTAGGCGGAATGCTGGGTGGCGCATTAATTTGTTGTGTAATGATGGCCTTGATGATGGCGAACGCAGGTGGTGCCTGGGATAATGCCAAAAAGTATGTAGAGAAAGGCAATCACGGTGGCAAAGGATCTGAAGCACATACCGCTACAGTAGTTGGTGATACTGTTGGTGATCCCTTCAAAGATACTTCGGGCCCAGCCATGAATATCCTGATCAATGTGATGGCAATCGTTTCACTGGTTATAGCTCCACTGTTGTAATCAGCCGCAAATAAAAAGCCCGCTCAGAGTACATCTGCAGCGGGCTTTTTTTATACTAAACTAACTATTCTTCAGGATACGAGTAATAAATAGTATCTTCGTTTTCATCGGTGATCGGTTCACCAAGGCAAATCAAACCACGCCCGGATAACTGAAACTGGCCATTTTTCAACCGGAACTCACCTTCACCTTCAGGCTTGACAAAAGTACCGTTATTACTGTGATCGCAGAGCAGGACTTTATTATCTTCTCGGATAATAGTCGCATGTTGTCTGGAAGCATGTGATGAATCTATTACCATTCCCATCACATTCTTTCTGCCGAGGCGATAGGGCAGTTCTTTGGGCGACAATTCAACTTCCTGGTCGCGAAAACTAACTTGTAATAATCGTGCTTCTTCTTTCTTTGCCAGAATATCGCGCAAACGACCAACCACCACTTCAGCAGTTTCAGCTAATGTTTTACGTTTTTCTTCCAGGTCAGCATCAAGTTTTTCTCGCAGACGTTTGCGATAACCCCATGAGACACCACTGGTGAGGAAGTTATTTTCACGGCGCAGAATATACTTGCCAAGCTGATCGAGCATTTCATCATCAACTTCATTGGCGGTGAGTGTATGTCTACGCTCACCGAGTTCTTCGAAGTTGTTTACCGTCAAGTCTATAGTTTCTTCTTCGGGGTTAATTTTAAATTCCATGCGTACCGGAATTTTCGGCTCGACTTCCATCAGGATAGTTTGTTCGGGTGTATAGGCACGCGTAACATTGTGCGTAATAATGATCAAACCTTCCTGCTTGAGGTTTTCAATCAGGATGCCGGCATTCCCTTCGTATTGAAAACCCAGCTTAACCGGATTTTCACCAATTAATTCTGCGGTCAAAATAACCGATTTGAGTGGGTCGGTGCCACTCATCAATTTATAATGGGTTTGCTGCAGATCTTTGATTACACCTATTTGCCGTAGCGACAAATCAACATCGGTTGATGGATCAAGGCTGGAAAGATGCTGCTTGAATTCACTCAAATAATCGTGGATTTTAGCCAAACTGGGGGCCAACATGCTTTTCACAGCCTTGCTGTGTAACTCACGCCGACGCGAACGATCTTTGGCAACACCGGAAGTGTTGTCTACAACGTCGCGCAGTTCTTCTATCAATGTTTGTGGCATGGTTTGGGAGTATCCAGTTCTACAGCTCTAGGCTACAAGAGCATACTGTAGCTGCCAAGTGGCAATTATTGATATTTTGAAAGAGTTGGCAAATTATTTTCCAGTGGCTACCACTGGTATTGAATAGCACGCCTCTTGTCCCAAGAAACCTTATTTTACAAGGTTTTTAAGGGTCATCTCCTCGAATCGCTCATCGATCAACTGGTCCATTTGCCCGAGAATATCATCGACTTTGGGGTCGCCTTGCAAGAACTGCTTGGTATGCAATTTTCGGATTAAATGCAGGGCTCGCGAAAGCGGTATTTCCTCGAATGGCACAGCCGGAAGATAGCCCGGAGAATCATGGTTATTTTTGGTAATCAACCCGTCTGCCTCAAAGGTTGCCAACAGTGGCTGTAAAGTGGTGTGCGCCAACTGTAACTCTCTGGATAACTCGCTGCGAGACAATGCTGGTTTTTCGGCATAATGCGCTCTGGCAATGCAAGCAAGCACAGACAACCCTGCTTTTTCCATCATTTGTCCACCGCTAATAGCGATTCTTGATTCAGGCCTCATTTGTTCTGGATGTTGTAAGTAATACGCCAACCTCGAACCAAACAGAAAAATCAGCCAGCTTAAATAGAGCCAGACTAGAAACAACATCACCGACGCAAACCCGGCGTAAATTTTATACTGGCTCGAACTGGCGATGAAATTAGTAAACAACAAACCTGTTCCCTTCCACAGAAATGCTGCTACTACTCCAGCAATCGCGGCTGCGATTAATTTCACCCTGCAATTCGGCATAAACCAATAAACAAAGGTTAAACCTGCCGTGATGAACAAAAATGGGAGCGAGGAAAGAAACCAGCCATACAACTTTGAAATAAAGCTGATTTGCATAAACTCAGTAGCCAGCACGCTCTCGTTCAAACCAGACGCCGCCGTGATGAGTGAGAGCAACAATAGTGGGCCCACCAAAATCATGGTGAGATAATCAGCGATGCGTTTTCCCAGACTCGGAAGCTCGCTCATATCCCAGGTGTGATCCAGTGATTTCTGCACCTTGTACATCAAACGCAACATGGTATAGATCAACAACACCAAACCCACGAAGCCGAGTAAGGCTACATCCAGGTTATTTACAAAAGATAATATCTGCCCGCTTAACTGATTAGCATCAGCACCGATAGGCTGTAAAAACAGCTGCAGCATCGGCGCCATGCGGTCATGCACCCCAAATGCTTTTAGCAAAGAAAAACTGAATGCCAGCATCGGCACCAGCGATAAAATCGTGGTGTAAACCAGACTCATAGCACGCAAGCTTATCTCGGCGTTACGCACATCATCAGCCAGAGCTGCGGCCAGGCGAGTATAAGTTTGCACCAAGGACCAGACTGGAGAGAGCAACTGATCACCCCATAACCATTGTCGGTAGCGCTGTTGTAATTTTACGATCATTATTTGGTTTTTTGATTGGGGTTGAATATCAAAGCACCATCCGGGTGATCCAGATGCACGGAAGTAATACTGTCGCCCTGCAAGGCAACCTGTCCTTTGTGTCTGATGGCACCATCTGTAGTGAATTCAAATTCATACACGCGCTGCCAGGCGAGCCAGCCATTGCTGGCCTTGCCCAGACCAAACTTGGTCAAGGCAACGGTCTGGTCTAAAAACTGCACTCCAATTTCCTGACAACTGGCCTGACAAAAAGCGGTCGCCTTGAGTTTGCTACGGGTACCTGATGACCACAGCCAGACCAGGTAGATAACCAACAGAGTGAACAAAAATGCCCGCATCAATTAACCCGCTTCAAAATGGCGATGATAGCGGATTTATTTGATCGAAATAGTGCTTTATTCCCGCAATCTGATAGGTTAGTGTTAGGCGCTTGTGCAAAAAGACGGCATCTTCACCCACAACAAGCTCATGACTAGCACACCACAGCATTTTCTTACCTTACGGGACCTCAAGCCCGAGGTCTGCCAGCAAATCATTCGTCGCGCCATTGAACTAAAAAAAATGCATCGCGAAGGTGTTACACATACACCGATGCTGCATAAATCACTGGCTATGATTTTTGAGAAATCATCAACCAGAACCCGTGTTTCTTTTGAGTCAGGCATGGCTCGCATGGGCGGTCACGCCCTGTTTCTAAGCAGCAATGATACCCAGCTCGGTCGAGGTGAACCGATCAGTGACAGCGCACGCGTAATTTCCAGCATGTGCGATATTGTGATGATCAGAACTTTCGCCCAAAAGACCGTTGAAGAATTTGCACAGTATTCCTCCGTCCCGGTTATCAATGCGCTGACAGATGCTTATCACCCATGTCAGTTACTGGCTGATATGCAAACCTGGCTGGAGTATCGTGGCGAGATGCAGGGTAAAACAGCCACCTGGGTAGGCGATGGCAACAACATGTGCCATTCCTATATCAATGCAGCTATCCAGTTTAATTTTAATCTGAATATCGCCTGCCCCGAAGGTTATGACCCGGACGCTGAAATCGTGGCTGCTGCTGGTGACCGGATCAAAGTATATCGCTCACCCGCCGAAGCGATCACGAATAGTGACCTGGTAGTTACCGACGTATGGACCAGCATGGGGCAAGAAAAGGAACAAGAAGCACGCCTGAAGGCGTTTAAAGGCTATTGCATCAATGATGATCTAATGTCACTCGCTGATGAGGACGCGGTATTTATGCATTGCTTACCTGCACATCGTGATGAAGAAGTGACAGCGAGTGTTCTGGAAGGACCCCAAAGCGTAGTCTGGGATGAAGCCGAAAATCGACTACATGCCCAGAACGCTCTAATGGAGTATTTGGTCTCGCTTAATTAACGAGCGCCAAAGATAACGATAGTTTTACCGTGAGCAGTAATTAAACCGTGCTGCTCAAGGTCTTTTAATACACGGCCAGCCATCTCACGAGAACAGCCAACGATCTTGGCAATTTCCTGACGAGTAATGCGTATCTGCATACCATCCGGGTGAGTCATGGCATCGGGCTGCTTACACAGCTCCATCAAAGTGTGAGCAATACGACCAGTCACGTCCAGGAAGGCCAGGTCAATAACTTTCTTACTGGTATCACGCAGACGAGTCGCCATTTGTGTTGCCAGAGAAAATACGATTTCAGAATCATCGGTAGCCAGCTTGCGGAATTGACCATAATTGATTTCGGCAATTTCACATTCGCTTTTAGCAACAACCCAGGCACTACGTGCCTTGTCATCAAACAACCCCATCTCGCCGAAGAAGTCACCTTTGTTCAAGTAGGCCAATACCATCTCGTGGCCGTCTTTGTCTTCAATCATGACGGTAACTGAACCCGAGGTGATGAAAAACAAGGTCTCTGGTGGGTCGCCCGCGTGAATAATCACTGAACGTGCGGGATAATGTTTAGTATGGCAATGCTGAAGGAAGCGCTCAATAACTGGGCTAAACTGAGGCACACTTGGTTTTAAAATCGACATGGTTTTCCTTTTCCTCTGTATAATTCTTTTATGAGCACCGTTTAACGGCCTCCATTATATGACTATCGTCGCATTTAATTGTAATCACGTACGATACAAGCATCACATAATTAGTGTCGCCTGCGTCACAGGCGAACTTTGTAACAGCTTTAATTGCAGGTTGCAAACACTTGTTATTAACGAATTAGGAGAAATATGATGGAAACAACAGTTCGCTGGCTTTCGCCCATGGAATTCGTTGCTGAGACCGGTAGTGGGCATGCATTGGTGCTAGATGGATCCGAAGAGTTTGGTGGTAGAAATTTAGGCCCGCGACCGATGGAAATGCTGTTGGCAGGCCTGGGGGGCTGCACCAACTTCGATGTGATGCTGATGCTCAAGAAAAGCCGTCAGAATATTACTGCTTGTGACGTGAAAGTGACTGCCGAACGCGCAGAAAGCGAGCCTAAAGTCTTTACCAAGATACATGTTCACTTTACGGTCAGTGGTCATGACGTAGACGAGAAAAAAGTGAAGCGCGCGATTGATCTTTCCTCTGAAAAATACTGCTCGGCTTCCATCATGCTCGGGGCAACCGCCGAAATTACGCACGATTTTGAAATTCTGCCAGCCGCTTAGTACTTATAACTCAGGCTGGTCATCACTTTTGCGCTCAACCGCATTGCTTCTTTTACTAGCGCAGGCAATTCTTTAGCGCCTGCAACTTCTGCATCAGCCGCATGTCGAGCTTCATCTTTAATCATGTTATTGACTATTTCCCGACTGCGTTCGTCTTCTGCTGGTAATTTTTCAAGGTGTGACTGTAAATGTTCAACCACCTGATCTTCGGTCTCTTTAATAAAACCAAGACTCCAGTGATCTCCCGCCATTCCGGCGACTAACCCAATCGAGTATGAACCCCAGTACCAGAATGGCCCAAGTCGGCTGACATGTGTACCCAGTTCCGAGGTGCGCTGCTCACACCACTGAAGATGTGCATGCTCTTCAGCTGCAGCCTGTTTGAGGTGTGCTTTGACCTCTGGGTTACGCGCAAACACAGCCTGACCGTGATAAAGCGCTTGAGCGGCAATCTCACCACTGTGATTTACACGCATTAATGCTCCGGAATCGTACTCTTGAGCATCAACTTCACGTTCTTTATGTGACGATTCCGCAGGTAGCTTTTGATTAAGGTTAGCTAGCAATTGATCCAGTTTTGATAAATTTCTCATGGCAATAAAATATTGATTTAGTTGGAACTTTTAATTAATTGTGCGTTCTTTACAACAGATTACAATGCATTGTTGATTTTTTTACAACAAACGCGTTAAATCGCTGCGAAATTACACCAATTATAGATTGTTTACTACCAAGGAGTTACAAATGAAGAAGATTTTACTGCCATTGGCATTGTGCTGTGTGACAAGTGTCGCTATAGCTGAAGACGTTGAGTACGGCTGGTCAGGGTCTGCCAGTGCCGGTTTAACCATGACTTCGGGTAACACTGATACCACTAATGCAGTTCTGGATGCATACATCAAGAATGAAACAGAACGAGCACGCCACAACTACTTTGCTAACTTACTCAATGCTGAAGATACCGGCACCAAGACTGGGGATCGTTTTTTAGCAGGCTACAAATACGACTATAAACTGTCCGACGTTTCTTACATCTGGGTTGAAGGTCGTTATGAACAGGACAAGTTCAGCAGCTATGAAAACCAATTGATTGGTTCAACCGGTTATGGTCGCAAAGTACTAAACGACGACTGGAATCAGCTCGACATTGAAGCTGGTATCGGCTACCGAACCAGTGATGTGAGAGAAGTACCGATTGGCGCGATTACTCCTGCGGCCATTGAACTTTTTGACGCTGCTGGCAATTCAATTAGTGGTCCTGTAGCACCTGATCCAGCAACTCCAACAGCCGGTTATTCAGAAGATGAGATGGTCTTCCGAGGCGCAATGTTTTATACCCGTAAAATTAACGATACTGCGAGCTTTGTTCAAAATATCGTTGTGATATCGGGATCTAGCAATACTGCAATTGATTCAAAAACAGCAATCAGTGCTAAAGTTGCTGGCAATATCGGGCTTGAAGCAGCATATATTGTGAAACACAATACAGATGTATCGGTTGGTAGTGACAAAACAGATACAACTACTGCGTTGAGTCTGGTCTACGGATTCTAAGAAAATTCGACATCAAAAAAGCCCGTCGATGACGGGCTTTTTTTTGCTCGCTCGATTTATTCGGTTCAGGTTATGTTGTACATAACCGCCAACACCCACGTGGCAGACGCCCAGGCAATCAACGCTAGGAATGAACCCGTCTTTACAAAATCCTCAAACTGATAACCACCGGCGTTCATCACCAACAAGTTGGTTTGATACGCCATCGGTGTGACGAAACTCATATTGGCACCAAATATTACCGCCAAAATAAAAGGTTCTGGAGGCTGGTTCAAAGTCGTCGCGATACTGATTGCGATTGGCGCACCAATCACAGCCGCCGCATTGTTTGACACCACATTAGTGAGAACCATCATCATAAACATCAACGCGCCAAGCACCATGATCGGGGTAAAGCTGCCTGTCATATGTACAAAACTGGTCGCGATGAACTCACTGCCACCAGTTGCGAGTAGTGCTTTGCCCAAGGCCAAACTGGTCACAATAATAAATATAATCTGCGGGCTCAGTGATTGGGTGATGTCTTTCCAACTAAGACACTTGGTTACCAACATCAAGCACACACCCACGGGTGCTGCAAAGTGAATCGGCATTATCCCGGTTGCTGCTGCCAGAATAATAGCCCCCATCAATATCAAAGCAATGCGAGCTTTGCGGGTGTAGGGCAAATCGCGGGTGTTATCCAGCACCACAAATTCTTGCTGCTCTTTTAGCGTATCGATCGCATCTGGCGGCCCCTGCATCAACAAGATATCCCCCATGCGCAATCGTGCGTTGGCAATTCCTTGCGGCATGGCACGGATTGATTTACCGGCACGGTGAATCGCCAGAATCTCCAGATTGTTATACATAAAGAAATTGGCTTCGTTGAGGGTACTACGATGCAACGGCGAGCCAGGATAAACCAGCACCTCTGCTAGTTGTGCCTCCTGCTGCTTGAGAGGATGATCATCATCCACCTCTTCACCACCCGAATACAATTTGGCATCAATCATCTGTTCAAATTCTTTCAGGTTTTGCGGCGTGTCATCCACCAGCAAACGATCCCCGGCTCGCACCCTGGCATCCGGTAACGAAACAACCGTAACGGTGTCCGAACGCCTGATACGTTGAACCTGCATTCTACCGCCAGTGATATTGATCAACTCGGACAGCGTTTTACCAACGGACTCACTCTCTTCACCTATTTGAAAATGTGCGGTAAATAAACGCGAAGACTCTTCTTCTGACGAGATCAGGTGCTCAGGCAGTAATTTAGGGGCGATCAGCCACAGGTAAAAAATACAAATTGCCGCTACCACGCAGGCGGGCAGGAAAAAATCAAACATCCCAAATTGCTTAACACCCATGTCGGCCGCAACAGCAACCACGAGCAAATTAGTCGAAGTGCCAATGGTGGTTGTCATACCACCCAACAAAGTCGCAAAGTTCATTGGCATCATAATTTTGGTCGGGCTCATTTTGTTTTTATTACAAACATTAATGAGTATCGGGATCAACAAAATCACGATTGGCGTGTTATTGATGAAGGCACTTAACAAAGCACCAACAACCAAGGTAGCAAGAAAAGACATGCTCGGGCTGACCGCCCAGATCTTCGCCATCAAACGTCCGACCAGTTCTAATGAGCCAGTGCGTACTAAAGCCTGGCCAGCAATCATCAACGCACAAACCGCTATCAAGGCCTGGTTGGCGAAGCCTTCAAAAAATTGTAAGGGATTAAATCGTCCCGCCGCATCCTCATAGGGAAAGAAATGAAAACCAGACACTAAAACTATCAGCACGATCAGGGCTGATGTTTCCAATGGGATTTCTTTTCGGCTAAACAATATTAATGCAATAAAAGTCAGCAATAATACTGCCAGTGCATGTGGCGATGGAGTCATTGTCTCAGAAGTCATACCGGCTAAAAGTAGCCTGATAGATGCCGTTTTGGGACATCTAAATCTATCACAGGCAGATGACCGATTGATAGCCCGACTGGCACTAGTAGAATCAAATCAAGTGTGTTAACTGAGCTAGTGTCCGAATTACAGGCGTACATGCGATAACACACAATTGCGGACAGAAACGGAAACCAAGAAAAAACAGGACAACAAACTTTTTCTCTTTAAAAACAGTAGCTTAATAAACCAACAGCAATTTTGGCACACTAGTTGTATTGCTATATGTAGAATGCACAGTATGTTTTGGTTTGAATGAATAATGGCTTTACTGACAACTACCAAAATGAACCGCAATTTTCAGTACGAGATGTCTTGCTGCATTACCGGAATCCTCGTACTCTATGACAAATTTTTTTGACTGGGTAATAACTAATGGAAGCCAACTACGATTTAGCACGTGCAAACATGATTGAACAGCAAATCCGCCCCTGGGATGTGCTGGATCAAAAGGTGCTGGATGTAATCTCCGTGACGCCCAGAGAACTGTTTGTCCCAAGCGGCAAAGAGCATCTCGCCTTCGCAGATTTACGCCTGCCACTTGATCATGATCAATGCATGATGACACCTAAAGTAGAAGCGCGCATCCTACAGAGCCTTACCTTACAAACTACAGACACTGTATTAGAAGTAGGAACTGGCAGCGGTTACCTCACTGCATGTCTGGCAACAATGTGTGCACAAGTCGATAGCCTGGAAATCCATGGGCACTTGTCCAGTCAAGCCAAGCAACGACTGGAAAAACTTTCGATCGATAATGTCGAGTTACAAATTTGCGATGTGATGCAAGATTGGAAGTCTGATAAAAAATACGACGCCATCGTACTAACAGGCTCACTACCGGCTTATGATCCACAATTTGAAAACCTGCTCACTGACAATGGCCGTCTTTTTATAATTGTTGGTGAAGCACCAGCGATGCAAGCGACGGTCTACACCCGCAATAAAGACGGTGAGATGGATGCAACCGGACTATTTGAGACCAGCATTCAGGCATTACTAGGCAGCGAAGCCAAAGAGGAGTTTGTATTTTAATGCTGTCTTTAAGTAAAAGCCTGCTGCTCAAGATAGTTTGGGTCTTACCGGTTATCGTGTCTGCCACCCCAGCTTTTTCTGAGTCAGAAAACCTTGTTGATGTATATCAAGCCGCACTCGCGTCTGACCCGGTTTATGCTGCTGCTACCGCGAGTTATCAAGCAACGCTCGAGGCGAAGCCACAAGCACGTTCTGCGTTGCTTCCACAAATCAGTGCCTTTGCCGGGTATTCACAAATCGATCAAAGCTTTGAAGACGCCAACGCCATCTTTTCGTCATTGAGCTCTACTAATTATGACAGCCGCAATTATGGCATTCGCCTGGATCAGGTCATCTTCAATCGCCAAGCAAGGGTGCAATTGCATCAGGCAGACGCATCGATTGCCAGAGCTGCCGCGACACTGGCTAACGCCAGACAGGATTTAATTGTCAGGGTCACTGAAGCCTACTTTGAGGTCTTGACGGCACAGGATGCACTGGAATACCTGGGCGCAGAAAAAGAAGCCATTGAACAGCAACTGGACCAAGCCACAGCACGTTTTGAGGTTGGCTTGATCGCGATCACGGATGTACAGGAAACCCAGGCTCGGTTTGATTTGACTACCGCACAGGTACTTGCCGCTGAAAGCGCATTGGCTATCAGCATAGAAAACTTACGCGCCCTCACCGGAGTGAACACCGAGCAACTCGAAAGTCTGAATGAAGCTTCACCGCTCCCGCTACCGGAGCCCAATGATATTGATCTGTGGGTAGAAACTGCTACCGAGAGCAATCCGCAAGTAATCGCCGCTGAGTACACCTGGGAAATCGCCCGTCAGGAGATTCAACGGCGTAAAGGCGAACGCTACCCAACCCTCGGCTTTCGCGCCCAGAGCGGGGATCAAATCAATGATGGCGGCTTCTCGGAAGGTACCAGCTCTGATACAACGCTGGGCTTACAACTGAACATACCTCTCTATACCGGTGGCTATATCAAGTCGCAGGTAAATGAGGCCTCCAGTCTGGCGCGTGTAGCCGAACACCAACTGGAAAGTACCCGTCGCAATGTAGTACGCAATACCCGTGCCCAGTACTTAAATGTGCTCTCACAGATCAGCCAGGTAAAGGCGTTACAACAAGCGTTAAAATCTACCCGTACGGCAGCTGAAGCAGCTGAAGCCGGCTTTGAGGCCGGCACTCGAACCTCCGTCGATGTATTGATAGCACTGAGTCAAACTTATGCAGCCCAGCGTGACTACTCCAGAGCCAGATATGATTTCATACTCAACTCATTGCGCTTGAAACAAGCTGCCGGCGCAGTCACTGAAACCGACATCAGCATGATTAACGACTGGTTAATTAGCAGCAGTTGACTAAAACGCCTTTTCCATTTCCCGAGGTTCTCAAACCCAGATACTGGCTGGTCTGGTTTGGTTTGTTGATCATGTGGTGTCTTTGCCGGCTGCCGTTCTCTGTCGCCAGTCGCATCAGTGGCGGGTTGGGTTCTCTCTTATATTACATAATCCCTTCTCGTCGCCGCATCACTATGATCAATCTGGAAGCCTGCTTTCCGGATAAAAGCTCCGACGAATTGACGGCTATTGCTAAAGACAATTTTCGCCACCTGGGTTACCTGCTGGTCGAGGCTGGTTTTTCCTGGTGGCGCAGTGAAAAAACCATCAATAAACTATTCCACCTGAGCGGTACAGAGCATCTGGATCGCGCCATTGAAGCGGGTAACGGCGTGATCATGTTAACCGGGCACATGACTTCTCTAGAGTTGGGCGGCCAGGCACTGGCGATGCGCTACCCTACTCATGTGATGTACAAACGCTCCAGAAATGTTTTAACCGAAGTGATAATTCGTCGCGGTCGACAGCGCTTTACTGAAAATATATTTCTGCATTCGAGCATTCGTAATATTCTCAAAGCATTGAAAAAAAATGAAGCTGTCTGGTATGCACCGGATCAGGATTTTGGACCTCAACGCAGTGTCTTCGCTGACTTCTTCGGCATACCTACAGCCACCATTCCTACCACTGGTAATCTCGTCAAAAAAACCGGCGCCGCGGTTGTGCCGTTTTACCCCATTCGACTACCCAATCACAAAGGGTTGGAAATCAGGGTATTACCTGCCCTGGAAGGACTGGATGGTGAAGATAATGTCAAAGATGCCGGTGTAATAAATGCTTCGATTGAAGCAGCGGTCGCTGAAAACCCCGAACAGTACATGTGGCTACACCGGCGTTTCAAAACTCGCCCACCCGGTATGCCTGAACTCTATAAACGCTAGCCTGTCCAAGTAGTATGCATAGTGTTTATGCCGATTTTTGTAAGGTATAGTGTGATCATAAGCTCACTCTGCTGTAGTTGAAAGGAGTAATGAAATGGTTAAAAAGTGTATTTTAATAACCCTGTCTATGCTGGCCGGAATAGCATTTGCCCAGCAAGGCAGCCCGGTAAATGAGTCTTATACTTTGACCACCAGTGAAACCATCAAGCCATTTGAAGCATCTTACGTGGTGCGCAAAATGGGTATGAAAGCCGAAATCAAAACCAGTGTGCGTGTCGATGGTGAACATTATATTTACACCAAAAAAACCAAGCCTAAAGGCATGGCCAAGATGTTTTTGAAAGAGGCAAATGAGACCAGCATTTTTTCACATCAGGGTAGCAAGCTCGGCTTAATTGCCTATACGTATGCCATGCAGAGTAAGGATGATAGCCGGGATGAGAAGTTTTTATATGATGCGACACAACAACAGGTAGTGGGAAACTCGCGTGGCACTGACTTTAGCCTCGCTGTTGAAGACAATCTGATGGATCGTGCCAGTATGGAAATCGCCTTAATGATGGATGCAAGCAAGCGCGCTGACCTTGACTATCGTGTCGTTGACCGTGGTCGGGTTAAAGATTACAAATTCAACTATGAAGGACAACAATCGATTAAAGCAGCAGGTGAAAAATATACTTGTGATATGTACAAGGTTTCTCGTTCATCGGGTAAACGTAGCACTTCTATGTGCCTGGCTGAAGCCTTGGGCTTCTTGCCTGTGATGGTAATACATGATGAAAACGGCACTGAATTGAAAATGCTGCTTACAAAACAAAATCTTCAGTAAATTTCAGCTTCCAAACCAGCCGCCATAGTCATACCCAGTTCCTTAGCACGCTCCAAATACTGCTGAGTCACTTTGCCGGTACAGATTATTGGCGCCTGAATCTCCTGCCATCTCAGCCCGGTAATAATTCGCTGTAAGCTGCTCACAGCTCCTTGTCCATCCTCACCAGCTTTGATAAACAAGGCATACGGCATACCCTGTTTTTGTTCTAGTACCGGGTAATATATTCGTTCCATGAAATCCTTGATCAGCCCGGACATTGCGCCAAAGTTTTCAGTGGTACCTAACAGCAATCCATCTGCTTTAAGCACATCATCAACACCAGCATCCAGTGGCTGTTTGATGATCACCTCCACCCCGGCGATATCTTCATGTTTTGCTCCGGCTGCCACGGCTTGTTGAATATCCAACGTACTTGGTGCCGGGCAATTAGATACGATTAACAGTTGCTTCATTGTTCTACCAAGCCTTCAAGCTGCTGCATCAAATGCTCTACCGCACCCTGATTTTTCTGCAACACCTGATAAGCAGCCTCACCAGTTTTTCGGGCAAGGTCGGGCTGCTCTAACCAGGTTAGAAAAAACTTTACCAGTTCAGCCTCATTCTCAACCTGTTTGATAGCATTTTTAGCTAATAGCGTGCTCATGATATCTGCAAAGTTAAAGGTGTGCGGACCAGTAGCACAAGCCAGTAGTAAGGCAGCAGGTTCCAACGGATTGTGTCCACCGGTCTTGACCAGACTGCCACCGATAAAAGCAAACTCTGCCAATGCATAAAACATCATTAACTCACCCATGCTATCGATCAGCCAGATTGACTCGGTGACAGCAGGTAACTGACGCTGGCTTCTTCGTACCACACCCAAACCGGTCTCATCACAAAGTTTCGCGACATCCTTAAAACGTTCCGGGTGACGTGGCACCAGCAGCATTAATAAATTGGGGTAGGACTCCATTAATTCCTGATGCACAGCTAATAACAGCTCATCTTCTCCCTGGTGGGTACTGGCGGCGATCCAGATCGGGCGTTGACCGACTTCTTTTTTGATTTTAGTCGCGCCCTTAAGGGCATCATCTGGCACCATCATTTGATACTTTAAATTGCCAGCGACACCACTGTTGTCTTTGATCGCGCCCAGTTGATGAAATCGATCCAGGTCCTGTTCACTTTGCGCCCCAAGATAAGCAATCTGATTGAGTAGCGGCTTAACCAATGACGTGACCTTTTGATAGCCCCTTAAGGATTTTTCAGATAGACGCGCATTGGCCAACACTATAGGGATAGTGTTTTCTGAGCACTGGTGATAAAGGTTAGGCCATAACTCGGTTTCCATCACGATCAGGATAGCGGGCTTGATATTATCTAAAAATCGTTCAATGGCATGCGGAACGTCGTAGGGGAAATAACAATGCTGCACGCATTCAGGATAAAGCCGTTGTAACTGGGCCGAGCCAGTTGGTGTGGTGTTGGTGACCAACAACTGATGCTCGGGATAACGTGTCATCAGCGCATCAATTAAAGGTTTGGCTGCCATAGTCTCACCTACAGACACAGCATGTAGCCAAATCACTGGACTATCACTGATTCTGCTGACATCACCCAAGCGCTCGCCAATACGTTCACGATAGCCTGGTGACTTGATGCCACGCCACCACAGACGTAACAAGATAAATGGCAGTAATACGTAAAAAAGTAAGCTGTAAAGGTGGCGCATTACGCTCTGGATTGAATAGTATTAATGAGCTCGGATGTTGAATAGCCGTCAAGAAAACCAAGTATTCTCACCTCACCACCAGCTGCTGTGACGCTGTCATATCCAGCAACCTCTTCCGCTTTGTAATCACCACCTTTAACCAAGACATCAGGCAAGACAGCTTCAATCAAGCGCGCGGGAGTGTCTTCTGTAAAGGGCACGACATAATCGACTGAGCTTAAACCAGCCAACATCGCCAAGCGGGTAGGCAAATCATTAATCGGGCGTGATTCGCCTTTCAGGCGTGCTACCGAGGCATCATCGTTAACAGCAACAATCAAAATATCACCGAGCTGTGAAGCTGCCTCCAGATACGCCAAATGCCCGGGGTGCAGCAAATCAAAGCAGCCGTTAGTCATGACTATACGCTGACCACCCGCTTTCGCTGCGCTAACCAAATCGACTAACTGTGCTTCGGTAACTACACTTTGATCAAAACCATGCTCATAGCGCGCCTGCAACTCGGCAGCAGTCACGGTAGCTGTACCCAGCTTGCCAACCACAATACCGGCAGCCGTATTCGCCAGCTCGCATGCATTTTCCAGATCGATGCCAGCCGCCAGAGCTGCAGCGACGATGGCAACCACGGTATCTCCGGCGCCGGTGACGTCATAAACCTCTTTAGCTTGCGCTGCAATTTTTGCTGGTGAATGCTGTTGTTGCAATAACAGCATGCCGTGCTCGCTGCGAGTCAGGAGCAAATTCTCCACACCAGTAGCTGCTAACAGTTCCTGACCACGGCTGACGATTTCCTGCTCATCTTCACAAGCACCCACTGATGCTTCAAACTCAGCCATATTGGGTGTCACCAGGGTCGCACCTTGATAGGCTTCGAAATCAGCGCGTTTGGGATCAACGACCACCTTGATATTTTTTTCACAGGCTTGCTGAATATAAAAACCGGGATCATTCAGTGTACCTTTTTGGTAATCGGATAAAACCACGACACTCGCTTCATCCAAACACTCTGCATAGGTCTGCTGCAACCCATCATGCGCCACCTCGGACAGATTCATTTCAAAATCCAGACGCAATAACTGTTGGTTCCTGCTCATCACGCGTAGCTTGGTGATGGTTGGATGACTATCCAGAGTGATCAGACGGGCGTCGATATTGGAATTGCTGAAAATGGTGTGCAGGTTTTCACCCGCTTCGTCATTACCACAGTATCCGATCAACGTAACCTGGCAACCTACTGCTGCAAGATTCAGGGCCACATTGCCAGCACCGCCGGCACGCTCCTCCTGATTTGCTACCCGTACCACCGGCACTGGAGCCTCTGGTGATATTCTGCCGGTACCACCATACCAGTAACGATCGAGCATAATATCGCCAACCACCAGCACTTTGCTACCCGCCAGTTTTTCAATTGCTGTATTCATCATGACGCCATTGTAGCCTGTTTCAAGATGAAATTAAGCTACGCCTTTGCCAGTACGCGTTGATACACCTCAAGATTACCAACCACCATTTTTTCTACCGAGAAATCACTACTCACGATCTGCTTGCCATTTTCTCCCATCACCTTACGGCGGGTCGGGTCTGACAGTAATTCATCGATAGCACGTTCCAGGTGATCAGTGTCCCCTGTTTCTACTATCAAACCATTCTCACCGTGATGAACCACTTCGGGCACGCCGCCAGCATTGGTACCGATGATAGCTACACCAGCCGCAGCTGCTTGTAATAAGGACACTCCCAAGCCTTCCATATCGACCGGGTGTACGACCAAATCAAGACAACCCAACCAACGCGGCAAATCTGTTCTGAAGCCTGCAAAGGTCACGTGTGAAGCCAATTCTAACCGGGCAACCTGATCTTTTAATTCTTTTTCTAAAGGGCCTTGACCGAAAATAACAACCTGAACATCAGGATGCCTCTGAATCAGTGCTGGTAACACTTCGAATAAATATCGATGCCCCTTGCGTTTAATCAGTTGCGCGATCACGCCAATCACTACCGCATCTTCCGCTACGCCAAACTCTTCTTTAAAACGAATACGTTCGGCAGGAAACTGAAATTCCGAGGCAACGATAGAACTATGCACACAGGTTATTTTTTCAGCATCAACTTGTTGTGATAACAACACTCTCTTAATCGCCTCGGAAATAGTGATCACATGATCGTACATTCCATATTTATGCTTGCTTACCCATTCAGACTCGGGGTTATCAACGCGTCTTGAAAGCACCGTGGGCACATGCGCCAGTTTGGCAGCCAGACCACCGAAGACGTCCGCGCCTCGTCGACTGTGTAAATGCACAATATCAGGGTCGTGCTTTTGTATAGTCTTTAAGATACGCCAGATAAGAAAAATATCCAGATCACCCTTCATTACTACTTCATCAAGCTCGGTTGGTGATTCTACCTGTGAAGCAATTTCACTCTCAGGCGGACACACCAGTACATTTTTTACTCCGAGCTGATTCAAGCCATCGATAATATGCACTACCTGGCGGGCACCACCATATAAATGCCGACCTGCCTCTACGTGCATGATTTTCATCTTGCTAGTACCGCCGTAATTTTCTCAACCTCTGCCATAACTTCTGTTGCAGTAATATCGCGCATACAGGTAAAAGCCCCGTCACAAACCGGTTTTCGCTTACACGGTGCGCAGGATAAATCATGATAGATAACTCGCGCCCGAGGATTGTCGGTTTTCAAATATGGGCGAGTCGAACCAAACAAGGCAACCACCGGTATGTTCTGAGCTATGCCCATATGAGTCAAACCCGTATCGACACCAATCTGTAACTCCGCCTGTTTAATTACGGCAACCGCGGTGGGTAAATCAGTTTTGCCGACCAGATTTACAACCTCTGCCTTATCCGCAATTTCCTGTGATGCCACGACATCGCCAGGCCCACCCAGCATGACTACGCTATAGCCACGCTCTTTGAGCAAACCTGAAAGAGTGATCCAGGCATCATCGAACCAATGCTTTTGTGGCCGGGTCGTAAAGGGGCTGATGACAGCCACCTGCTGCAGGCCTACCAATAAACCTTTCGCTGACTCGCTTGCAGTTGCTGCGGTGTGTAACTGCATCGGAAATTCACTGGTATCACAACCCAGTTCTGACGCCAGATGTCGATACTCAGACCCGATCTGATCCTGATCTCCACCCCGCTCAATTACTTCGGTCATCAAATACTG
>CALISW010000247.1 GCA_938041655.1 uncultured Thiotrichales bacterium
TTCGGTTACTTCGCTGTGCAATCAGGTTACTCCCCGCTGGACTTGTTGTCTTCGGCAGCAGTAACAAGGCACATCAACACAGGCAATTATGACGGTGATATTCATTGTGAAAGTGAGTACTTACCGCTGGAGTCCAATAGTATTGATTTATTGATTCTGAGCCACACTCTCGAGCTGGCTTCGGATCCGCATGCAGCATTACGTGAAGCAGAACGAGTGTTAGTGCCTGAAGGAAAGCTCTATATAATCGGGCTTACCCCGTTTTCAATTGGCGGAGCCTATCAAAATATTAGAAATGAAAATTATCAGCGTTACACCTCGTTATGTATTCGTGACTGGCTTAGTGTACTTGGCTTTGATCATCTTGGTACTCAAGCAGTAAAGCGTGTTTCTATTCATAAACAATACCAACAGCCTATTGCCAATGCCGGCCTGAAGAGTGCCAACTATTTGCTCAGTAAGTGCAAAGGGGGCGGTTATATTATTCAGGCCAAAAAGCGTGTGACCAGACTGACACCGCTGAGGCAGCATTGGCCAACCAAACCAACCTTGGTAAGACCAGCAGCTGTAATCAAGCCCAGTGCACAGGTAGCGAGAGAACGATGGCGAATGAAGTAGAGATTTTTACTGATGGCGCCTGTCGGGGTAACCCAGGGCCGGGAGGCTGGGGTGCATTGCTAAAGTTTCAGGATAAAGAAAAAAAGCTATTGGGCAGTGAAGCAGACACGACCAACAATAGAATGGAATTAACGGCTGTGATCAAGGCACTTGATTCACTCAAGCACGATCGTCACCCGGTTAAAATCACCACGGATTCTCGCTATGTGATGGACGGTATCGAGAAATGGATGCCCGCCTGGAAGCAACGCAATTGGAAAACTGCAGCACGTAAACCGGTCAAAAATGTTGATTTGTGGAAGCTGTTGGATGAAGTCGCCAATAAGTATGAGATCAATTGGCAATGGGTTAAGGGACACAGCGGTCACCCAGGTAACGAAGCTGCTGATCAGCTCGCCAACGATGCTATCGACGAAATGTTAGCAAATAAGGAATAGCGGATGCGACAAATAGTATTGGACACAGAAACCACAGGATTAAATCCGGCGACAGGGCATAGAATCATCGAGATTGGTTGTGTCGAATTGATTGATCGTCGCAGAACCGGCAACAATTATCATCAGTATATAAATCCTGAACGAGACATAGATGACGGGGCAATCGAGGTGCACGGTATCACCAATGAATTTCTGGCTGATAAACCGGTTATGTCCGAAGTATGTGCGGAGTTTCTTGAGTATGTGAAAGGCGGGGAGTTGGTCATTCATAATGCTGACTTTGATACCGGCTTTATTGATGCCGAGTTTGCTTTGCAAAAAGAATCATTCGGCGTCATTGCAGATCATTGCGCTGTGGTTGATACACTGAAAATGGCGCGTGATTTGCACCCGGGGCAGAAAAATAATCTCGATGCATTGTGTCGTCGTTACGAGGTAGACAACTCTCAGCGAGATTTGCACGGTGCGTTGTTGGATGCTCGGATCCTGGCGGATGTTTATCTTGCCATGACCGGTGGGCAAGGTTCACTGCTAGATACTGAAAAAGCAGGTGTCGGTGCAGTGCAACAAGAGTCATTTGAGCGAATCAAGGAACAGCTTGATTTACCAATACTGGATTTAAGCGCGGATGAGTTGGCAGCCCATGAAAAAATGCTTGATTTAATACGTGAGAAAAGTGCTGACAAGATTGTGATCTGGGAAGATCAGGGAAGCAGTAAACACTAGCCTTTCATAATTCTCGCTTTGTCGCGTTGCCAATCACGTTGTTTTTCAGTCGCGCGTTTGTCGTGCTGCTTCTTGCCTTTACCAACACCAAGATCCAGTTTTACTCGTTGTTTATTCCAGTGCAGATTCAAGGCGACCAGCGTATAACCCTTTCGTTCAACCAGTCCAATCAACTTGGCAATCTCTTCTTTGTGCAATAATAATTTTCTGGTTCTGTCAGCTTCGGCATTAACATGAGACGAAGCAGATACCAAGGGAGTGATGTGAGCACCGAATAAAAACATTTCCCCATTTTTGATGGTCACATAGCTTTCAGTGATCTGAACTTTACCGTCGCGTATGCTTTTCATTTCCCAGCCCTTCAATTCCAGACCGGCTTCATAGGTATCTTCGATAAAATAATCAAATGTCGCCCGTTTATTGCGAGCAATTTGATTTGAGGGTGCTTTTTTCTTTTTAGCCATCTGTTAAGTATAGTCAAGCTATGAGTGTAGTGCATGGAAATTACACTATTGCCATGCGATGATGGTCACGCACCGAATAAACGCCTCTCTTGGCAGCACTTTTATATGCAACATATTTCCAAACAAGCCATCGTTGATTATCCTGTATTGGATATGTACAAACTGGTTGATGATATTAGCTCCTATCCGGAATTCTTACCTTGGTGTGCAAACATCACTATACATGAGCGAAGTAATGAGCAAGTTGAAGCATCAATTGTGCTTAAAAAGGGCCTCATCAATACGGCTTTTACCACACGCAATACCTTGCAACAGCCACATGAGATAGAAATGAATCTGGTCGACGGCCCCTTTAGTACCTTGCACGGTGTCTGGCGTTTTAAAGAGCTTAGTGAGAACTCATGCAAGATCTCATTAGAGATGAAGTTTGCCATTTCCAATCCTGTTTTACGTCTGACCTTGGAGCCGGTATTCGCCCAGGTTCTGGGTCGTTTGGTAGAGGCCTTTAAAGGCAGGGCTGAGGAGCTGTATGGCTAATATAACGGTCAGTGTTGCTTATGCGTTGCCAGAAGAGCAAGTGGTCTTGGAGTTGAAAGTTGAGGCAGGGGCAACTATCGAAAAAGCCGTATTGCAATCAGGTATTCTGCAAAAATATCCCGAGATAGATCTGAGTCAAAACAAGGTGGGTATTTATGGACATGTTGAGCCATTAAGCAAACAACTGGTTGCTAAAGACCGGGTGGAAATTTATCGGGCAATAACGTGTGATCCTAAAGAAGTACGCCGGCAGCGTGCCAAACAAGCGAAGGATAAAAAGGCAAAAAAACCTGAATCTAGTGAAGGTTCTGACTGAGAGGTTTTACTGCTCGCCCTGTTCAAGAATTTCTTCTGCTTTTTCCAGTGCTTCGGCTGCAGCATCCACAGGTTCTACAATCTCGGCCTCCAGGACTTCCTCTTCTTTGGGAGGCTCTATATCACTTTCGAAACGTGTGACCAGATCATCTTCAAAATAGACAGTGTAGAGATTTTCGAATAAGCCGTACTTTTCGGTGCGTAATTTATAGACATACTCCCAACGCGACTTATTGAACAATGCGCCCACCACCGGCGTACCCAGAATAGCTTTCACATCATCCCGACTCATGCCCACTTTTACTTGCGAGACATCCTTGTATTCAAGGTAATTTCCTTGTTGCACCGGAATTCTGTGTACTCCGGGAACCTTTATCCCGCAGGCTGTCAGGGCTACGGCACATAAAATAAGAATAATTAGCTGTCTCATGTCTCTTCGTTGTGTCAGTGATATACTTGGCATTGGAACTTACAGTAACCCGGAGCCTATTACAATGACCACAGCTGATCTGAAAAGTGCCGGTCTAAAGGTAACTTTACCCCGAACTAAAATCATGGAGATTTTGGAGGCTTCTGATAAAAAGCACTACAGCGCTGAAGATATCTACAAACACCTGATTAGCCACAATAATGATATTGGCCTGGCTACCGTCTATCGCGTACTGGCTCAGTTTGAAAAGGCCGGCCTTGTACAGCGACATAATTTTGAAGGGGGACAGGCTGTATTTGAGCTTGAACGTGGCGAGCATCACGATCACATGGTGAGTTTAAAAACAGGAAAGGTGTTAGAGTTTTATGATGAGGTCATTGAAAAACGACAGCAAGAACTAGCGGCAGAACATGGCTTTGTTATCACTGATCACTCCATGACACTGTATGGACACTTTGAGGACGAACACGAGCATTAGCATCATGCCTGTGCCAACATCACCTTGGCATGCTGAATACTTTCATCCATAGCTGCATCGCCACCCAGCATACGGGCAATCTCTTTAACCCGGTCTTCATCATTTAACGGTTGCAAGCGGGTTGCTGTTTTATCACCAGCAACCGATTTACTAATGTATAAATGTTGTTGTCCATGACACGCCACCTGCGCCAGGTGGGTTATACAAAACACCTGGCAATTACTGCCGAGATTTTTTAACAGCTTGCCGACGGTATTGGCGGTGTCTCCTCCAATGCCGGCATCTACTTCATCAAAGATCAGGGTTGGGAATTTCATTTTCGCAGCGGCGATTAGCTGGATCGCGAGGCTGACCCTGGAAAGCTCGCCTCCGGAGACGACTTTATTTAATGCAGCAGAAGGTTGCCCTGGATTAGTGGAGATCACGAACTCTATCATTTCCATGCCTGACTGACGCTTTTCGTCCGAAGCTCGTGAGGTAAGCTCAATTGAGAATTCACTGCCTTCCATACCCAGTTGTTGTAACTCACTAGTGATCTGTTTTGACATTGCTTTGGCGCTTTTCTTGCGAGCGGCCGTAATTTTTTTCGCTAGCTTGTCGTAGCGGGCAGCAGCCTCATCCATCGCTATCTGGATTTGTTCCGGATTTTTCATCGGCCCGGTCAGTTTCATTAATTGATGCTCCAGCTCAATTAGTTTGTCAGGCAATAATTCAGGTTCAATCTTGTGTTTACGTGCCAGATCATGAGATGACTTCAAGCGATCTTCTATTAGCGTCAGTTGTTCGGGATCAAGTTCAAGACCCTCTCGATTGTGACGAATCGCATCTACCGCCTCCTGAATATTAATCAACGCTTGTTCCAGTAGCTCACTGGGCGTTTGCAAGCGACTATCCAGTTTTGCATTACTGACGAGCTCTTTGACGATGCTGCCTAGCTGTTGTGAGATCGAATCATCGGCGTGATAGAGCTGTTCTTCGAACTGGGATGAGCTATTAAGTAACTGTTGCGAATTTGCCAGCAGTTTTTGCTTGTCATGCAGCGTTGTGATTTCACCGGCTATTGGCTCCAGCTCTTTGAGCTCTTCCAGTTGAAATTCGATCAATTCAATTTGCAAGGTGCGTTCATGACTGTTGCTTTGTAATGCTTCCAAAGTAGCCTTGTAGTCAGACCATTCTTTCCAGTAGCTGGCCAGGTCGTTTAGTTCATCAACAACACCAGCATGACTGTCGAGTATATTACGTTGGGCATCTGTTTTTAGTAATGACTGGTGCGTGTTTTGGCCGGTTATTTCTATCAGGTGCTCAGCGGCTTGACGCATTACAGCAAGGGTAGTGGGGGTGCCATTGATGTAGCAGCGACTTTTTCCTTCACTGGTAATGATGCGGCGCAGTACGCATTCGTCATCAGCCTCGAGGTCTTGTTCACTCAACCAACGGATCATCTTTTTTGAAAGCGCATCAAAGGTGAGTGAGATTTCGGCTCGCTTCTGCCCCTGTCTGACAATGCCGCTTTGTGCCCGTTCGCCCAATACCAGCCCGATAGCGCCGATCATGATCGATTTGCCGGCACCGGTTTCACCGGTGATCACGCTCAGGCCATCACGGCACTCCAGCATCAATTCATCGATGATGGCAAAATTTCGTATGTGAATCTGGCTGAGCATGTCAGGGTTGCTCGCTCCAGTGCAATTTGTTTCTTAGTACATGGTAATAGTCATAACTTTTCGGGTGCATGACTTTTAACGTTTTACTCATGGTTTTAATTTTAAGTGTATCGCCCGGTTCAATGTCGTGTGTGTTTTGACCATCAAATGCAACGACCGCAGGGACATCGCAATCACTGAGCAAGTTTATTTCTATCTCGCTATTGCCATTAACAACGATTGGTCTGCTACTCAGCGTATGTGGGCAAATAGGTGCAAGTGATAAAACATTGAGGCCTGGGTGTATTACCGGACCACCTGCAGACAGTGAATAAGCTGTAGATCCTGTCGGGGTGGAAACTATCAATCCATCTGCACGTAAAGTGTGCAAAGCCTGGTTATCGACTTTGGTTTCAAATTCAATCATTCGAATGGTGTTACGCATATGAATACTGATGTCGTTCAGGGCAATGTCTTTAATCGGGCGGTCAGTATTTCCTGTAATTTCACCATCGAGCAAAATCCGGTCTTCGAGAATATATTCTCCGGACAATATTTCATCCAGCTCATGCTGTAATTTTTCCGGGGCTATATCCGCAAGAAAGCCCAGCCTGCCAGCATTGACCCCGAGCAACGGTTTTTCGCTGTTAATCAGTGAGCGGGCAGCGCCCAGAAACGTACCATCACCACCGATAACAATGAACAGGTCGGCCGTTTCAACCAGATCAGACCGTGAAATAGTTTTTGCATCCAGATAACCCGCGCTTTTTACGCTGTCATCCAGGGAATATTCCAGGCCTTTCTCTTTCAGTATTGGCAGTAAGATGCTGACAATTTCACTGACCCGGGTTTCGTCGGGTTTGCATATAATACCAAGATGGTTAAATTCGCTCATAAGTTCAGCTTAACTATATGTACAAGTGCAGGCTAACACGCCAATTGATGCGATAAAAGATGCAGATCTATGCTGAAAAGCCATACGACAGTCGATTATCAATTTGCTATGGTTAGCGGTCTGGTTCTTTAAATCTAAAACCAGTGAAAATAATAAAAGGAGGAGAGCATGGAAAACATTGAATATGCAGTAATTTTGGTCGCAATAGCGTTAATTCAGTACCTGGTATTTGTAGGTATGACCGGTGCGGCACGGGTGAAAGGTAAGGTTGAAGCCCCGGCAGTATCAGGCAATGAGCACTTTGAACGGATGTACCGAGTGCAAATGAATACGCTGGAGCAACTGGTTATTTTTGTTCCCTCGATTTTGATATTTGCCTATTACTGGCCAGCACAGTGGGCAGCCGTGCTTGGTATTGCATTTATTATAGGTCGTCTACTCTATTGTCTATCGTACTTGAAAAACCCCAGCTCCAGAGGCCCTGGCTTTGCGATGACGTTTTTTTCCAATGCCGTTCTTGTATTAGGATCTCTGGCTGGTGCAATCTGGGCTATGACAGGCTAGTAGATACAGTTAATGTCAGAAGAGCGCTTCAAGTTAGTTACTGAATTCGAACCTGCCGGAGATCAGCCGACGGCGATTGCCGGCTTGCTCGAAGGCCTGGATGATGGTCTTGCTTATCAAACCCTGTTGGGCGTGACGGGTTCTGGTAAAACCTTTACTGTAGCTAATATTATCGCCACCACCAATCGACCGGCATTAATACTGGCGCCAAACAAAACTCTGGCTGCGCAACTGTACGGTGAAATGCTGGAGTTCTTTCCGGAAAATTCGGTTGAGTATTTCGTTTCGTATTACGACTACTATCAACCTGAAGCGTATGTGCCATCGAGCGACACCTTTATAGAAAAAGATTCATCTATCAATGAACATATTGAGCAGATGCGTCTTTCGGCAACGCGTCAGATCTTTGAGCGACGCGATACGATCATTGTGGCAACCGTGTCGGCTATCTACGGCCTTGGTGATCCCGAGTCTTACCACAAGATGGTGATTCACTTAAAACGTGGTGACACGATTGATCAGCGCAAGCTGTTAAGACGGCTTGCCGAACTGCAATACACGCGCAATGACATCGAGTTTTTTAGAGGTATGTATCGGGTCAGGGGTGAAGTCATCGACATCTTCCCGGCAGAAGGTGAAAAAGAAGCCGTACGTGTGGAGCTATTCGACGACGAGATTGAAAGTCTGAGTTACTTTGACCCACTCACCGGCGAAATAATAAAAAAAGTACCGCGCCTGACTATCTACCCGAAAACGCACTATGTGACCTCACGCGATGTTTTGTTGAATGCGGTTGAGAGTATCAAGGTGGAGCTCAAGGAAAGGCTGGCTTATCTGCGTGACACCAACAAGCTGGTTGAAGCGCAACGACTGGAGCAGCGTACCATTTACGATCTCGAGATGATACGTGAGCTTGGCTACTGTAATGGTATCGAAAATTACTCACGTTATTTATCGGGGCGAGGACCTGGTGATCCGCCACCTTGTTTACTGGATTACTTGCCTGAAGATGCACTTATTTTTACCGACGAATCACATGTGATGGTGCCTCAGTTGGGTGCTATGTATAAAGGTGATCGCTCAAGAAAAACCACTCTGGTCGAATATGGATTCCGTTTGCCATCTGCATTGGATAACCGGCCCCTTATGTTTGAAGAGTTTGAGCGTCTTTCCGGACAGGTTATTTTTGTTTCAGCAACGCCGGGTAACTACGAGTTGGAACACACCGATAACACGGTAGAACAAGTGGTTCGACCCACCGGCTTGGTTGACCCCGAGGTTGAAATTTTACCAGCCGATTCTCAAGTTGATGATTTGCTCTCACAGATAACAACCGTGACCGCCGTGAATGAACGCGTGCTCGTTACAACGCTGACCAAGCGTATGGCAGAAGATCTGACAGATTATCTGAATGATCACGGCGTAAGAGTACGGTACTTGCATTCTGATATTGATACGGTAGAGCGGGTTGAGATAATTCGCGATCTGCGTCTGGGTGAGTTTGATGTATTAGTGGGTATTAACCTGTTAAGAGAAGGTCTGGATATGCCCGAAGTCTCATTAGTCGCTATCCTTGATGCTGATAAAGAGGGTTTCTTACGTTCCGAACGATCCTTGATACAGACTGTAGGTCGTGCAGCAAGAAACATTAATGGTCGAGCGATCATGTACGCCAATAAGGTGACCGGTTCGATGGAACGTGCTTTAGCTGAAATGAAACGACGACGCGAGAAACAGTTGGCGCACAACAAAGAACACAACATCACACCAAAAGGTATCAAGAAGCGCGTCTCCGACATTATGGAAGGTGCCTACGGTGCCAGTGTGGCTAAACATGATGGTGCTTACCGCCGAGTTGCTGAGGAGCAAGCAAAATATGCTGCCATGACGCCAGCGCAGCAAGAGAAAGAAATAAAGGCACTGGAGAAGGCGATGTTGCAACATGCACAGGATCTTGAATTTGAGCAGGCGGCTCAGGTAAGAGATCAATTGAGAGAGCTTAAAACCAAAATGTTTGGTGTGGCTGCAGCAGGCTAGTGTTGCACCGGTTTATATGTTAATTTCGCCTCTTGAGAACACTGCAGGACCATAGCTCAGCTGGTTAGAGCACTTGCATGACATGCAAGGGGTCGTCGGTTCGAGTCCGACTGGTCCTACCATCTCAAAACCTGTTTTAAATTCTGTTTTAGACGGATCTATGTTTGACACTCACAAGAAGCGAAATGTGAATGACTTCTTTGACATCAATCCCGAGCTTGAATACAGTCTTTTAAACACCGTAACCATTACATTTTGTTCACGTGGCCTGTAGTAGGGGTCACCACTGGAGATAACAACATGCCTGCAATCACATTGCCTGATGGCTCTGTACGTGAATTTGATACGCCCGTGTCTGTACTCGATCTTGCTGCCGATATCGGCCCCGGTCTGGCTAAAGCAACCCTCGCTGGGAAAGTTAATGACGTGCTCGTTGATGGCTCACATGTCATGGAGCAAGATGCGAATGTCGAGATCATAACCAGTAAATCTGACGATGCGTTGGAAGTAATACGTCATTCAACAGCCCACTTGCTGGCACAAGCGGTGAAGCAACTCTTTCCAGAAGCTCAGGTGACTATCGGACCGGTTATCGAAGATGGCTTTTATTATGACTTCGCCTATGAGCGTCCGTTTACGCCGGAAGACCTGGAAGCCATTACCAAGCGCATGTCTGAAATCGTAAAGCAGGATGTACCAGTAGAACGATCAGTAAAAAGCCGTGATGATGCGGTGAAGTTTTTTCGGGACATGGGCGAAGAGTATAAAGCTGAGATTATTGAATCGATTCCTGCTGATGAAGACCTGTCGCTCTATGCACAAGGTGATTTCATTGACTTGTGTCGTGGCCCACATGTGCCCAGCACCTCCAAACTTGGTTCATTCAAATTAACCAAGGTAGCGGGCGCGTATTGGCGCGGAGATTCCGATAACGAAATGTTGCAGCGCATTTACGGCACGGCCTGGCCAGACAAGAAACAGTTAAAAGCCTATCTGCATAGAATGGAAGAGGCCGAGAAACGCGATCATCGTAAAATCGGTAAAGCGCTGGACTTGTTTCACATGCAGGAAGAAGCACCCGGCATGGTGTTCTGGCATCCGCGTGGCTGGACAATTTACCAGTCCATCAAGCAATACATGCGCACCAAGTTACAGGCGAATGGTTACGACGAGATCAACACACCGCAAATTGTAGATTTCTCTTTGTGGGAAAAATCAGGCCACGCCGACAAGTTCGGTGACGATATGTTTAACGTCAGTTCTGAAGACCGGCAATTTGCTATCAAGCCAATGAATTGTCCGTGTCATGTACAGGTGTTTAATCAAGGATTGAAAAGTCATCATGATCTACCTTTGCGTTTGGCAGAATTTGGTTCGTGTCATCGTAATGAAATGTCAGGTGCCTTACACGGCATTATGCGCGTGCGCGGGTTTACTCAGGATGATGCGCACATTTTCTGCATCGAAGATTCTATTCAAACTGAAGTAGCAACCTTTATTGATTTATTGCATGACGTGTATAACGATTTTGGTTTTGATGAGGTGATTTATCGTTTGTCGACCCGACCGGCTGAGCGCGTGGGTAGTGATGAAGATTGGGACCGTGCCGAGAAGGCTCTGGCTGATGCTTTGGACGCCAAAGATCTGGATTGGCAAGAGCTTCCTGGAGAGGGCGCTTTTTATGGTCCTAAAATTGAATTCACACTCAAAGACTGTATCGGTAGAGAATGGCAGTGTGGAACCATCCAGGTAGATTTCTCAATGCCCGGTAGGTTGGATGCACAGTACGTTGCCGAGGATGGATCGCGGCAAGTTCCGGTGATGCTGCACCGTGCAATTCTTGGTTCTTTTGAGCGATTTATCGGAATTTTGATCGAACAATTCGAAGGTAAATTTCCACTGTGGTTAGCGCCAGAACAGGTGGTTGTGATGAATATTACGGACAAGCAGTCCGAATATGTCGAAAATGTCGTTAAAGTACTGAAAAAACAAGGGTTCAGAGCCATATCAGACTTGAGAAATGAAAAAATTGGCTTTAAAATCCGCCATCACACTTTACAGCGAGTTCCGTACATACTTGTTGTGGGTGATAAAGAAGTTGAATCCAGTACAGTGGCCGTGCGGACACGCGCCGGTGAAGATCTAGGCTCATTAAGTATTGATGAGCTATCAAATAGACTTACCAGCGAAGTTGTCAGTCGCGGTCGTATTTAGTTTAGGAGGGCCGATAACATCGGATCCAAGAAAAAGCATCGTATTAACGGTGACATATCATCAGATCAAATTCGTTTGATCGATGTAGAAGGGGAAAATAAAGGATTAGTGGCGCTCACCGAAGCTCAGGCTTTAGCAACGGAAGCGAAACTCGATCTGGTAGAAATTGTTCCTAACGCTGATGTGCCAGTTTGTCGAATCATGGATTATGGAAAGTTCAGATTTGAAGAAAGTAAAAAAGCACAGATGTCGAGAAAGAAACAAAAGAAAACCACAGTAAAAGAAATCAAGTTCAGGCCCGGTACTGAAGAAGCAGATTACCAGGTCAAGTTAAGAAAGCTGACTGAGTTTCTGGAAGATGGTGACAAGACTAAAATCACCATTCGTTTCCGAGGTAGGGAAATGGCACACAGAGAACTCGGTAAAGAATTGCTGGATAAGATAGAAAAAGATTTGTCAGAGTTCGGTGATGTCGAACAATGGCCTAAAATGGAAGGGCGGCAGATGGTGATGGTGATTGCCCCCACCAAAAAGAAGAAATAACTATTAGGAGCATATTATGCCCAAGATGAAAACTAACCGCGGAGCTGCTAAACGTTTTAAGAAAACAGCCTCTGGTGGTTTTAAAAGAAAGCAGTCTTTCCGTAGTCACATACTGACCAAGAAGAGTACCAAGCGTAAGCGTCAGCTGCGTGAGCCACTGCAAGTGGCCGCCTGCGATAAAGCAATGGTCAGACGGATGTTGCCTTACAGTTAATGAACAATTTTATCACCGTTAAGGTGAACCGGAGTCAGTAATGCCAAGAGTAAAGAGGGGCGTCAACGCACGCAGAAAACATAAGAAGGTTCTGAAGAAAGCCAAAGGCTACTATGGAGCCCGAAGCAGAGTCTTCAGAGTTGCTGAGCAGGCAGTCACCAAAGCGGGACAATATGCCTACCGTGACCGTCGCCAACGCAAGCGTCAGTTCAGAGCGCTCTGGATTGCACGTATCAATGCCGCTGCACGTATGTATGACCTCAGTTACAGTCGCTTAATTGATGGTTTGAATAAAGCCGATGTGGAAATCGATCGCAAGGTACTGGCTGACATAGCTGTGCATGATATCGACACGTTTGGCAAGGTAGCAGAAAAAGCAAAAGACGCTCTAGCGGCTTAACCGTAGCTAACTTGTCCAGGTAAACCAGACAGGGAAAGACAACGCGTCTTTCCCTGTTTTTTTTGACTTGTTTTTTATAATAACGAAGGTCACCTAGAGTATAGTGACTACAGGGTTAATTCAGGAATGTTATGGCTGATCTTACTGCAGATCTAGAACAACTGGTCGCTGATGCGCTGGCTCAAATCAACCAGACCGACGATGCTAAAGCGTTGCAAGATCTTCGTGTTCAGTATCTAGGAAAGAAGGGCTCTATAACTACACAGCTCAAATCTCTCGGCAAGCTGGATGCGGCTGAGCGTCCAGCCGCCGGTGAAAAAATCAATCTCGCCAAACAAGAAGTACAGACCGCCATTCAGGCAAAAATAGATCTGCAAGCCAAACAAGCCATGGATGCAAAACTGGCAACCGAAACGATTGATATAACATTGCCGGGTAGAAACACTACGCGCGGCAGTATGCATCCGGTCACCCATACGATTAATCGTATTAGTGAGCTGTTTGCACAGGTGGGGTTTAATATAGAAGAAGGCCCGGAAATCGAAGACGAGTTTCATAACTTTGAAGCCTTGAATATCCCGGATCATCATCCAGCCAGAGCAATGCATGACACCTTCTATTTTCCAGATGGTAAATTGCTGCGTACACATACCTCACCAGTCCAAGTAAGAGTGATGCAAGAGCAAAAACCGCCACTACGCATCATTGCTCCTGGTCGTGTATATCGCTGTGACTCTGATCTTACACATACGCCCATGTTTCATCAGGTTGAAGGCTTATTGATTGATGAGCAAACCAGCTTTGCAGAGCTTAAAGGCATTCTTGATCAGTTCTTGAAGGCTTTCTTTGAAAGCAGTACTTTGAAGACCCGCTTTCGTCCATCCTATTTCCCGTTCACCGAGCCATCTGCAGAAGTGGATATCGAATGTGTAATGTGTTCCGGCGAAGGTTGTCGCATTTGTTCACACACTGGTTGGCTCGAGGTTATGGGAAGTGGCATGGTGCATCCGGCTGTTTTGAAGCACGCTGGTATCGATGATGAGCAATATTCAGGTTACGCTTTCGGCCTCGGGGTAGAGCGTCTGGCGATGTTGCGTTACGGCGTCAATGATTTACGCCTGTTCTTTGAAAACGACCTGCGTTTTTTAAAGCAGTTTGCTTAAACGCGCGAGTAAGAAATGAAAATAAATGAACTGTGGCTAAAAGAAATGGTTGAAACCGAGGCTTCGGCCGAGGTTATAGGTGCACAACTCACCATGGCTGGTTTGGAACTTGATGGTTTGGAATCGGCAGCTGGCGAATTCAGCGATGTGGTAGTAGCAGAGATTGTCTCAATAGCAACACACCCTGATGCCGACAAATTGCGAGTCTGTCAGGTAACTAATGGAAAAGAGTCATTCCAGATAGTATGTGGCGCAACCAACGCACGGGAAGGCTTAAAGACCGCACTGGCACAAGTAGGCGCAAGCTTGCCCAATGGGATGTCGATCAAGCAGGCTAAATTACGTGGCGTTGAATCAAGCGGTATGCTCTGTTCAGCCTCTGAACTGGGTATAGACGATGATGCCGAGGGCATTATGGAGCTTCCAGCTGATGCGGCAGTTGGAGCATCATTAACTGAGTATTTAAAACTGGATGATCAGGTACTTGATCTGGATTTAACCCCCAATCGAGCCGATTGCTTCTCGGTACTCGGTGTTGCCAGAGATTTGGCTGCTATTCAAGAGCTGAACTTTTCTGAACCGGTAGTCGATGAGGTTGCGGCAACAATAACTACTGACTTTCCTGTCAAGGTAAGCGCACCACATCTATGCCCGAACTATTACGGTCGAGTGATAGAAAATGTAGATACGAATGCAACTACGCCTCTTTGGCTCAAAGAACGCTTGCGTCGTTGTGGTCTACGCAGTTTAGGGCCAGTGGTTGATATTACGAATTATGTCATGCTCGAATTTGGTCAGCCAATGCACGCATTTGATCTGGATACATTAAATGAGAAAATCGATGTGCGTCTGGCAAATACGGACGAAAAGCTGGAGCTGCTCGATGGTAACACCATCACCTTGCAAGATGACACTCTGGTTATCGCAGACAGTAGTGGTCCAGTTGCTCTGGCTGGAATCATGGGTGGGCTGCCAACTTCGGTCACAACCAAGACCAGCAACATCTTTTTAGAGTGTGCCTTTTTTAGTCCGCGAGCAATTGCCGGCAAGGCGCGTCAATATGGTTTGCATACCGATTCGTCGATGCGCTACGAACGTGGCGTTGACTTTACGCAGCAACAGCGAGCTATTGATAGAGCGACACAGTTAATCCATGAGGTCTGTGGTGGCAGCGCCGGGTCTGTCAGCAAAGCCGCGGCTGAAGAACATCTGGAAGAACTACAACCTATTGAGTTGAATTATTCAGATTTAAGTCGAAGACTGGGAGTTGAGCTTGAACAAGACACCGTCACAAGCATGCTGAATCGACTGGGTTGCACGGTAGTTGCTAATAATGACCATTGTTCGGTTACTCCCCCTGCTTGGCGATTTGACCTGAGAATACCTGTGGATTTGGTGGAAGAGGTAGCCAGACTTTACGGTTATGACAACATTCCCATGATAACCAGTAACTGGAATTCAGAAATAACCTCAGCAAATGAAGCCACACTTAATATTAACCAATTGCGTGAAGTGTTAATCGAAAACGGCTTCAATGAGGCTATAACCTATAGTTTTATTGATGAAAAGACAGAAAGCAACTTGGCTACCGGATTCACCCCGGTAGCTTTATTGAATCCAATATCTGCGGACTTATCGCAAATGCGCACCACATTGGTGGGTGGCTTACTCAATACCTGTCTCTACAATTTACGCCGTCAGCAAAATGACCTGAAGTTTTTTGAAACAGGGCTGGTGTTCCAGGCAACAGAAGACGGTTTGCAGCAGACGAGAAAGCTGGCGCTCGCAATAACAGGTGCGAATAGTGCTGAGCATTGGGACAAGAAATCAAAACCGGTAGATTTCTTTGATTTAAAAGGTGCGATTGAATCGTTGTTACAAATCAGTGATCAACAACGCCACTATCATTGGCAGCGTGCTGAAAATGACATGTTACACCCGGGTCAGTCAGCCACTATTCTGGTTGATGGTGAAGCAGTCGGTAGTTTCGGAGCATTACATCCTGCGGTTGCAAAAAAGTTTAGCTTCAAGCAAGACGTGTATGTTGCTGAGCTGGATTTAGAATTTTTGTTGCAAGGTGCAATCAGTAGTTTTGTTGCCATATCCAAGTATCCATCAGTAAGAAGAGACCTGGCGATTGTCGTGGATGAAACAATTAGCTACGACGATCTTGTCAAGACAATTCATGCGGCTGACATCGAAATTCTACGCAGCTCGCATATTTTTGATTTATATACCGGTGAAGGTGTTAAAAAAGGCTTAAAAAGCATTGCCTTGGGGTTGATTTTGCAGGACTTTTCACGCACTCTAGATGAACAGGAAATCGAGTCAGTTGTCGCGAAAATCACTGCAAAATTAGAACAAGATCTACAAGCGTCAATAAGAGATTGAGTTTTTACTCACTAACTTAACAACCAAGAAAACAAGAATAGAAAGAACCTAATACTGATGTCACTTACCAAAGCAGCTATGGCCGAGAGATTATTTGAAGAACTCGGTCTTAATAAACGAGAAGCGAAAGATCTGGTCGAACAGTTCTTTGAAGAAATATCAAAAGCGTTGGAAAGTGGAGAGAATGTAAAATTGTCAGGCTTCGGAAATTTTGTTCTACGTGATAAAAAGCAACGTCCGGGAAGGAACCCCAAGACCGGTGAAGAGATTCCTATTTCAGCACGCAGGGTGGTCACATTCAGACCAGGTCATAAACTCAAATCAAGGGTAGAAGGATATGTTGGAAGC
>CALISW010000248.1 GCA_938041655.1 uncultured Thiotrichales bacterium
GCCTTGGGTAGCTCTGCCTTGGTGTGATCACAGCGGATCATGGTCAGGACTTTTTGTACACCCAGATAAAAATCACCTAGTGACATACCATCACTATCCCGAGCCGTTTGTTCGAGTGAATCCCAGGCTTGATTGAGCTGATCTTCAGACGCATAGCGGGTATAGCCCGGGTGCACTCGAGCATAGACCTCCTTGGCAAGAGCAATATCACTGTTGATTTGAGTTGGCGTGAATACAGGCTCAGTACCGTCAGCCTCTACTGTAGTAGTTGAGATAGCTATAAGCGCACTAGTGGCCAGTAAGTTAAGCAATAAATGAATGTACTTTTTGATTGTATTGGATTGCATCGCTCCACATTCCTATTGGATTGAAGTGCATTTATACGCGGTGATGACTGCATCTTCGCCCCAATACGGGAAATGAGACGCCTAAATACCGATAATGGGACTAATAATTACTCTTTGACCTCTACTGAATGTTGCGCTTTGTACTGAGTCGGTGTCATCCCGGCAATCGTGCGGAACACTCGATTGAAGGTTGCCTTTGAATTGAATCCACTCTTAAGTGCGATTTCCAGGATTTGATCGTTCGACTCGATGATCAATGACTGAGCGTGTTTGACGCGTAACGAATTTATGTATTGATTAAAGCTTTGCCCGGCCCCCTGATTCAAGGCTTTTGAAATATAGGTTTCATTGGTCTGCATACGAGCTGCCAAATCCCTGATCGACAAGCGCGATTCCAGAAACCACTGCTCTGAAAGAACGCGCTCTTCCAAAGTCTTGGCTTCTTGCGACCAGTCTTTTATATTAACGGTCGGGGCTTCGGGCTGTGATAGTAACTTTTCATACTTTGGAAAAGGTTGATTGATACGCCAAACAGCATCGATAGCGAACCAGGCCATGATACACATAATCAAAACCTGCACCGGAAATGCTGAGTAGTAACTCACGTCGAAAGCAACCTCGGCCACCTCCAAACCTGAATAGAGCAACGAACCTGCAAAAAAAGCGACGATAATATTGCGCAACCAGGTTTGGTCAAAATCCATCGCCGCACTGTTAGTGTTTTCAAGAAACACTCTGTATTTTTTTATCAATCGCCATATAGCCACCAACGCAAATATAAACAGCCCAATTTCGACAACACTCTCTACCGGCACAATATAGGGTTCGTGCACGGCACGATTGTATGCCCACTTTTGCTGGTAGTCGCCAAGTCCAAAGAAAGCCCAGACATAGTAAATACTTTGAACAACCCCTGGAATTAATAACCAGTGCTTCCATCGTTTTGAGCTACCGTCCATCAAAGCGTCGGCATGCAAATACAACAAACCCGCCAGCCAAAGCTCGGTATAGAATAACGGGAAATACGTAAGACCCGGCCACACATCATAAAAGCCAGCGAACCCAATAATCTGTGGCCCAACAGTTAATACCGCACAAAAGAGAAAAGCAGCCAGATACCTCGCAGCCACATCTTCTGTTTTACGAAACCATAAAATGACGGCACAGATAACAATGGGCAAACAGACCATTGCCATCATGACGGAACGCCAGTTTAAAACAAGGTTGGAAGTATCACCCATAGTATTCGGACAGCTAAGCCTGCAAAACGTTAATCGTGTTTGTGATAGTTTAGTTGATTAACATCAGAGATACGATTTATCTTTATATCAAGCCTCGGCAAACGCTGAATGGTATTTAACTAAACCTTCAATACCTTGTAGTGATCCTGTAATTAATTCTGTTGCCATAAATACTTCCTCAGGCACATCGTATTCAGAACTAATTCCAAAATTCACAGCTGGCTCGAAGCCAAATCGCGGATAATAATCCGGGTGACCAAGCACAACAACAGCCTCATATCCAAGACCCTGAGAGATACTCAAACCCTCACGAACTAACTGCCCACCAACTCCTTTTCTTTGATAATCAGGCTTGACTGACATTGGTGCCAACCCGGCAATCTTGAAATTTTCACAACCAGTTATTGAAACAGGCGACATCAATAAATGACCAATAACCTCTTCCTGAGAGACCGCAACTAATGAGACTTCATGCTGACCTTGTGCTCGCAGAGTATCTACCAACCTGGCCTCAGAAACATCTCCAAAAGCCTCATGGTTCAAATCAAAAATCTCCTTCTGATCTTCCTGTTTTTCAGGTCTTAATTTTATTGTCATCTATAAATGCCGGCGAGCTAAATATATAGATTAACTCATTTGAACAATTCTATTAATCGAGCACGGCTTCCAACGTATGTAATGAATAGTAGACAGTCTCATTTGACCCAATACAAGGCAAAAGTAGCACGAAATGACGATTTTCGTTTTCCTAAATGAGGAGATGAGTACGGCTTTTAACTCCGTATTAGGTTAAAGGAGCCCTTCTTGGTTCCAGGCGCGCTGCTTTTGTTTCTAGACAAGGCGGAAGCCGCGCGCAGATGACGATTTTATTCTAATAAATGAGGAAATCGAGCACGGCTTCCAACGCCGTATAGGAACAAAAGAAGCCGCCTGGTTAGCCCATAAAGGCTTGTCCGCCGTCGATGGCTATGCTTTGACCATTCACATAAGCACTAGCATCCGAACACAATGAAACCACAAATTCACCAATATCTTTTTCACAATCACCAATACGCTTCTGCGGGATGGTTGCGATGAAGGCTTCGGCTTCTTCAGGGTTCGCTTTTACCCAGCCTTCAAGTCCCGGTGACAATGCATGCGGCAGAATGACGTTAGTTCGAATACCATCGATTGCCCACTCGCTGGCAGCACCTTTCGAGATTGAACGAATGGCTTCTTTGACTGCGGCATAGGCAGCGTAATTACTGGCATCCCACCGTTTGGCGGCGGTGCTGGCGAGATTGATGATGCAACCATCACCTTTCAAGTGTGGATGACATAATTTCATCAAACGCAAAGTGGCTAATGGGCCGCTGTCCCAGCCTGCGTTAAATGCCTCGTCTGATACATGCAACAGTGGCCCCAAGGGCACTTCCTGCGCGTTGTTCACCAGTATACTAATGGTTTTGAATTCATCTACAACGGTGTTGACGCAACTTTCCAGCGATGACAGATCTTTAACATCACACTCGACA
>CALISW010000249.1 GCA_938041655.1 uncultured Thiotrichales bacterium
CAAAAAACCGTGTATTTGAACGAAACGCTGCTACTGACAAAAGATGCTTTGCAACTGAATGATACCGCTGTTGATAGCGAGGGAATGCCTGTGTTTGGCTCGGCAGACAAAGGCCCCACTATTAATCTTAAAACACGACCCAGAGATTAGATTTCACAGAACGATTAATTTTGTAAATTATTAGGTCTAAAGTCCTATAAATGGCGCTATACAGGCATTTCGATCGCATATATCTTGAAAATGGACACCTTCTCCCCTATTGTTAAATCATCTCTAACAATTAGTGAGAATTAACCTTATGTCTACGATGGATATTAACACTGGTCAAATCGCCGCACAGGCTGGTGAAACCGAACGCGCTGCGTTTATACGCCGCACTTACATGCACGTTGCTGGTGCCTTACTGGCACTTGCTGCTGTTGAATACGCTCTGATGCAAACCGGTATTGCTGAAGGTTTTGCACGCTTTCTTGCTGGCAAAGGTGGTTACTTCTGGCTGATTATCATGGGCTTGTACATGGGTGTGTCAGTTATCGCAAATAAGTGGGCGAGCTCTAACGTCTCTAAAGAAATTCAATATGCTGGCCTCGCCTTTTATGTCGTGGCTACTGCGGTTGTTTTCTCTCCAGCGATCTACATCAGCATGATCAGAAACCCGGCTATTTTACCTCAAGCTATTCTTGTTACTGCAGCTCTGGCTGCCGGTATCACGTTTACTGCTTTCACTACCAAGAAGAACTTCAGCTTTATGGGGAGCTTCATTAAAACTGGTATGTTTGTCTTGATTGGCATTATTGTTGCCAGCATCATCTTTGGTTTTCAGCTTGGTCTATTGTTCCTGGGCGCTGGTATCTTGTTGATGGGCGCTGCTCTTTTATATGACACATCTAATGTGATTCATGAGTACCGCACAACACAACATGTTGCTGCTTCATTGTCACTATTTGGTAGCATCTCGTTCCTGTTCTACTATGTATTACAATTCATGGGTATGAGCGGCGACTAAGCTTTAAGGTACACATAAAAAAAGCGGCTTATAGCCGCTTTTTTTATGCCTGTAGTTGTCCCGTCCTGAAATAAGTTGACACAAATAGGACTTATTTATGGACGCAGTAGAAGGTAAGCGAGTTAAGCGCACCCAAAGAGATTACAATCTAGGCTTTAAATTAGCGGTAGTAGAGCAGGTAGAAAAAGGCGAGCTCACCTATAAGCAAGCGCAAAAGATGTACGGTATACAGGGCCGAAGTACGGTTCTAGTGTGGCTGCGAAAACATGGTAAATTGGATTGGCGAAATCCGAATGCGAATACCATGCCCCAATCAAAAGAGACACCAGCCCAGAAAATCAAACGCCTAGAGCGAGAACTCGATGATGAACGTACTCGTAACCTTATACTCAATCGAATGATTGAGATTAGTGATACACAGTACGGGACAGCATTGCGAAAAAAGTATTTTGCCGAAGCGTCCAAACACTGCAGCAACAAGGACAAGTAAGTCTGATGCGCAGCTGTCGACTCTTCGGCGTTCACCGCCAAACGATTTATCAGCAACGAAGCAGAGATCGTCTTCGTGCGCAACGATTGTCTGTGATCAAACCTATGATCCATAACATCAGGCGGCAAATGCCTCGGATTGGCACGAGAAAGTTGTATTTTATGATCAAGCCTAAGTTGCAGTCATTAGGTATCAAATTGGGGCGGGACGGGCTATTTGACTACCTCAGAGCCGAAGGTTTACTGATCACACCGATCAAGCGATATACCAAAACCACGTTTAGTCATCATCGATTCAGGAAACACCCAAACCTCTACACAGGAAAGATATTGACCCGTCCAGAACAGGCGTATGTGAGTGATATCACGTATGTTGAAAGCGACGAAGGGGTGCATTATCTATCGTTGGTCACAGATGCGTATTCCCGACGTATTGTCGGTCACTACTTGAGTCATGATATGAAGACAGAGAATGTGGTTAAAGCATTACACGTAGCCGTTAAAACACGACGTACCCAGGCACCACTGTTACATCATTCAGATCGTGGAACGCAGTATTGTTCTGACCTATATCAACGTAGTTTAAACAAAGCACAGATACAACCTTCGATGACGGATGGTTATGATTGCTATCAAAATGCATTGGCTGAACGAGTCAATGGCATCTTAAAGCAGGAGTTTTTATTGTATCGTTGTAAAAGCTTTGATGATTTGAAGCAGCTGGTGGATCAATCTGTGGTCACCTATAATCGCTATCGACCGCACTTGAGCTTGGACATGAAAACCCCTGATCAAGTGCATAAAAAAACCAGCTGCGAGGTGCAGCTGGCCTTTTAACTAACCGTCAACGTATTTTAGGGCGGGACATGCTTTTTGTAGTTCTTGATCTATCTCGCCGTCCAGCCGCCATCAACCTTAAGGCTGGTGCCGGTCACAAGACTGGATGCATCTGAAGCTAGGTACACTACGGCATTGGCGACATCCCTCACATGACCTATTTTCTTCATCGGTATCATTCCCATGACAAACTCATGAAATTTTTCATCTTCTAACATAGGTTTTGTCAGTGGAGTTTCAATAAAGGTCGGTGCCACGGCGTTTACACGAATACCTTCTTCAGCCAGCTCTACAGCTAGCGCTTTGGTTAAGCCTTCTACGGCATGTTTGGTCATGCAGTACATAGTTCGGTTGGGTGAGCCGATATGCCCCATCTGGGAGGACATATTAATAATGCTACCTGATGTTTTTTGATCGAGCATATTTCGAACCACTACTTGCGTCATTTTCACCAGTGAGCGCACATTCATGTTGAGCATGGTATCCAGCGTGTCATCACTTACATCAACTAACGGCTGCACTTTATTGGTGCCCAGGTTGTTCACCAGAATAGTAACGTCTTCAATTTTAGTGACGGCTTGCAGACACTCTTCAGAGGTTGCATCCATCACCAGTGGTGTTAACAGATCACCACATTCTTGTTGCAGGGTATCCAGATCGGATGCTGTTCTGGCAATTGCAGTAGTACGTGCGCCACAGGAGGTCAGGGCAATAGCACACTCACGTCCAATACCTTTGCCTGCGCCTGTGACGAGTGCGTGTTGCCCCTGTAATAGATCGCTTCGGTAGGGATAGTTGTGGCTGGAAGATTCCATTGCTTTGCCTTTCGTTTCAGTGTGCAAATCAAAGTATAGGTCAGATAGCGAATAGCATCGAATAGTTTTGCTTTCAAAAACGTTCTCGACTAGCCTTGCTGTATAAAGAAAAGACGGCGTTACAAGAGGACATAGCAATGATACGTAAGCTTAAAGAAGGCATCAGTTCAGAAGAGGCGGCCACAAATGATGCACAAGTACGACAGATTGTTGAAGATATTCTGGCTGATATTGAGCAGCGTGGTGATAGTGCTGTGCGTGAGTATGCCGAGAAGTTTGATAATTGGACTGATGAAAATATTTTGCTCACACGTGAGCATATCGACAGTTGTTACCAGCGGCTGGATGATCAAGTTATCTCTGATATCAAGTATGCACAGGAGCAGGTCAGGAATTTTGCGCAAATACAGAAAGATGCATTGCAGGATGTAGAAGTTGAAACCCAGCCTGGTGTTGTTCTAGGCCACAAAAACATCCCGGTCAATAGTGTAGGTTGTTATGTGCCTGGAGGAAAGTATCCACTGGTTGCCTCGGCTCACATGAGTGTTGTCACGGCGAAAGTGGCTGGCGTAGAAAGAATTATTGCTTGTGCGCCACCCTTTGAAGGAGAGCCAAATCCAGCAATAGTAGTTGCCATGGATTTGGCAGGTGCTGATGAAATTTATTGTATGGGCGGAGTACAGGCAGTCGGGGCAATGGCATTGGGTACAGAGACTATCGATGCAGTTGATATGCTGGTCGGACCGGGAAATGCATTCGTGGCAGAAGCCAAGCGCCAACTGTTTGGCAGAGTCGGCATCGATTTATTCGCAGGTCCAACAGAAACGCTTGTGATCGCTGATGAAACTGTCGATGGTGAGCTGTGCGCGACAGATTTATTAGGTCAGGCAGAGCATGGCACCAACTCGCCAGCCATATTCCTTACCAATTCAGAGCAGCTCGCGAGTGATACCGTGGCGCAAGTAAAAGAACAGCTTAAAACCCTTGAAACGGCCGAGATTGCTGGCAAGGCATGGGAAGACTATGGGCAGGTCATCGTTTGTGATACCTATGAAGAAATGGTAGAAGTGGCAGACTCAATCGCATCCGAGCATGTGCAAGTCATGACCAAAGATCCGGATTATTTTCTTAAGAACATGTCGAATTATGGTGCCTTGTTTCTAGGTGCGGAAACCAATGTGTCATATGGCGATAAAGTGGTCGGCACCAACCATACACTGCCGACCAAGCAAGCAGCCCGTTATACCGGAGGCTTATGGGTAGGTAAGTTTATAAAAACATGTACCTATCAAAGACTGACCGAAGAGGCATCACACAGGATAGGTGAGTATTGTTCACGCCTGTGCGCGATAGAAGGCTTTGCCGGGCATAAAGCTCAGGCTGATATCCGAGTCGCGAGATATGCTGAAAAATTGGGTAAGGCGAGCTAAGAGCGTGTAAGCCGTGTTTTTACCCCTAACTAACTAGACTATCCAAAGACCATTGGTGAGCTGACAGTCGATACTATCAAGGCACATATGAATGGTTAAACCTATCCCGATCAATCTGGTTTTGGGAAAGAGGCAAAGTGTTAGATATAGAACAATGCATGCAGGCTGATGTAGTGGATGAAAGCCGATGCTACAACGACCCGGGTCGTAGATCGGGCTAGCAAACAGATGATCTAAATCAACCAATATGGTTGATATCATGATCAGCCAGGCGTGTTTCCATCGTTTTTGAAAGACTGTGCCTGCGACAATTGCAGGCACTAAAAAATGTAAGGCGATATGGAACATGTGTGATACTTGTGTTGTTGTTCTATTGTGAGTGGGCCTGCCAACAAGCTTACCATTGGCCAGACGAATTCGAGCACCACTAAACACATGATAATCAGGTCTTCTTGATACATACTATTGCTGCGATGCAGGTTTTTGTGGTGAAGTGTCTCTGGACTCGGGTTTTATAGTAGTTATGTCAAAAGTCATTGAATTAATTCAGGCTCAATTAAGTAATGAGGCAGTTTTGCTCGGTGCTGATGTTACTGCGCGCGCAACTTCCTATTGGGATCCATCACCAACGCAAGCACTCGCGATCGTACGGCCGGAAACGACAGAGCAGGTAAGTGCTGTATTGAAGATTTGTCACGATCAGGATCAAGCAGTTGTTTTGGCTGGAGGGTTGACGGGTGTGGTGGAGGGGGCTGTTGCTGGTCCTGATGATATTGTTATATCGCTCGAAAGAATGAATCAAATTGAAGTCGTTGATGAGCTGGATAACACAGCTGTTGTTCAAGCAGGGGCAATTTTACAAAAGGTGCAAGAGGAGTTGGACGATAAAGGGTTTTTATTTCCTCTCGATCTTGGTGCCAGAGGTAGCTGTACTATTGGCGGTAACATCGCCACCAATGCAGGCGGCGTGAATGTTCTGCGTTATGGAATGATGCGCAATTTAGTCCTGGGTCTCGAGGCCGTGCTCGCTGACGGTACTATTGTTTCTTCAATGAATCAGATGCTTAAAAATAACACGGGCTATGATCTTAAGCAGTTGTTTATTGGTAGTGAGGGAACACTGGGCGTGGTGACACGTGCTGTACTGCGTTTATACCCGCTGCCAAGCAGTCGGCAAACAGTCTTGTTTGCAGCAAATTCTTTTGCTGCTGTGACCACTGTATTGCAGCGCATGAATGCTGAGTTGGCAGGTACATTAAGTGCTTATGAAGTGATGTGGAATAACTACTATAAAGATGTCACCGCTGAGGGTTTCCATCGACCACCACTAGAACGAAATCACCCATTTTACGTATTGGCCGAAGCAGAAGGGGTTGACTCTGAATCAGATATTGAGCGTTTTGAAAGAATGCTGGCATCTGCTATGGAGCAAGGAACTATCGTCGATGCGGTTATCGCCAGATCTGAGGCTGACCGCCAGGCCTTGTGGATAGTGCGGGAAGAGTTTGAGCCATTATTACCAGCCTATCTTTACGACATTAGTTTACCCAAGCGCCATATGGAAGTTTATGTTGAAAAACTTACTCAGCAACTTGCAGATTGGCGAGATGATTCGGTTGGTTATATCTTTGGGCACATTGCCGATGGTAATTTGCACATATTTGTCACTCCATACGATGAAGGTTCACATCACGATACAGTAGACAAGATTGTCTATGGATGCCTGGCTGGTTTGTCAGGTTCGGTTTCAGCCGAACACGGTATAGGCAAGGAAAAGCTGCAGTGGTTGTCGAGTAGCCGCAGTCAAAGTGAAATCGATTTAATGCGTCAGTTAAAGAATATGATAGACCCGAAAAACATTCTAAACTCGGGAAAAGTTATCAGCTAAGGCTTGAGAGCGTGTGGTGTTAGTTTTTATAAACTGATTTGCCTCGTGAGAAAGTTTCTATAATCTCCAGATCTTTGATTCTCTTGGAATCAATAGTTCTTATGTCTTCGCTAAGTATCACCAGATCCGCTTGTTTGCCTACACTGATTGAGCCCTTTGTATCTTCTTCAAAATATTGAAAAGCTGCGTCACTGGTAATGGCGGCAAGCGCTTCTACCGGTGTAAGGCGTTGATGTGGACCAATAGTGCTTCCGCTTCGGGTTTCTCTATTTACGGTCGCCCACATTAGCCTGAGCATGTTAGGTGGAACCACAGGCGCATCATTATGTACGGTAAAGGTCACACCGCGATCTTTCGCCCAACGAGTCGGACTAACATTCTCACCGCGTTCCTGACCAAAGCTCCTAAGGTGCCAGTCCCCCCAGAAAAAAGCATGCGCAGAAAAAAATGATGGAACGATGTCCAGCTGTGCAGCTAGATCTAGCTGATCAGCGCGCATAAGTTGAGCATGGATAGCTACGGTACGATGATCGCGTTTAATATCGTCTGACAATGCGTTGGTGACAGCCACGTTTAATAGGTCGATCGCTGCATCACCGTTAGTGTGCACAATGATTGGTATGTTATTACGAATCAGTTGTGTAGCAGCACTGATAAATTTCTCGCTATCGACGGTTGGGTAGGCAACGTAGTTTTCATCAGCTCCTTCTGGTAACTCATGATAAGGCTTGGTAAGCCAGGCGGTTCTTCCTTGTGGCGAACCATCAGTAGAAAATTTGACCCCGGCAACACGATAGCCATTTATATACTCATCCTGATGTTTAAAGTTCGCAATTGCTTCAGTTTCTTCTGGCGCAAAGTAGCGATACGCCGCAACATCAATCGATAGTTCATTGGTGGCGGCCATGTCGGTAAATAATTTGATGTCATTTGGTCGCACCGCACCATCTTGTATGGTGGTGATGCCATGGCTGGCATAGTACTCAAGAGTATTGCCGAGCATGTTTTCAAATGCATCTGCCTTGATTTCACCCAGGCGTGCATACAGGATTGAAGAGATTGCTTTTTCTTCTAACACCCCGTTAGGTTCACTGCTGTCCTGATAACGGCGAAACACACCGCCGTCCGGATCTGGTGTGTCAGCAGTCAGGCCGCTTAGATTTATTGCAGCAGTGTTAATCACGCCAAGATGACCAGAGACGTGAACAATTACGATGGGAATGTCTTTAGATACCTTATCCAGATCATCGCGGGTAGGGTGTTTAGCTTCGGCGAGTAGAGAGTCATCGTAACCGTATCCAATCAGCCATTCATTCTCGCCGGGTGGGTTGGATTTGATGTGAGTTTCTAATGCCTTAACCAAATCTTCGAAGTTGTTAACTTCACCAACAGGAGGGGATGATAAATTTACGAAGTCGATAAACCGCGCGGTCGCACCCAGGTGACCATGTGTGTCTATAAATCCCGGCGTGAGTAACTGGTCACCAAGCTCAATTACTCTGGTGTTATCGCTTTTGAGTTTTAATGCCTGTTGTTTGTTTCCTGTCGCAACAATAGTGTTGCCTTGAACAGCGACGGCGGTCGCACCTTCTGTATTGCTGTCCATAGTAATTATATTCTCACCGAGAAAGATGATGTCAGCAGCGGAAGTGCTAGCTTCCGTTATTGTATTTGTATCGGTGTTGTTATTTGACCCGCAACCGCTTAGCGAAAATATAAGGACGGTAAATAACGGCAGTGTCTTGAGAAACTTAAGCATATTAATAGTGTTATGTAGTTGTCAGAGGGTAAACGTTTGTGGTTTTTATTGTTATTCAGAATACATCAGTGTTTGCACCAATACTATATTTTAGAGTAAGGACATATGATGTGCGCGTTTGAAAAGCTCATCTGAGGCAAATGCTGAAGTCTTGTTACTACTAGCTGCCTTGAGCAGGCGCTGTCCCATAAAAGAGTGCCGCTACATGTTCGGCTTCTGCAAAAAATAACCAGAGGATGGGTGGTTTGTGAAATGGAGAATAGCTGATTGTATTATAAGGATTGACCTTATGATTTCATACAGGCAACCTGCCATATGAGGTGTAAAGATGATTGTGATGAAAATAAATCGAGAATTCTTGTTTGTAGCCAGGTTGACTTTTTCATGCCTGCTATTTTTGTCAACTCTCAGTGCATGCCAAACAGTTCGGCCTGTGGTCAGTGCGCCCGGTAATGGTTTGGCTTTTGACGCTAGCCCAGATAAATTCACATTCGCACTTTTTTCAGATTTAAACGGCGGTGAGCGTGATGGTGTATTTGATGTGGCTGCCGAACAGCTTGCCTTGCTCAGTCCAGAATTTATTCTTAGCGTAGGTGATCTGGTTGGAAGTGGTGGCAAAGAAAAATCGAAAAGTAAACAAAAGGCTGAAGTCGAGCAGCGCTGGGATGTCTTTGAACAGCGTTCAAAAAAAACAGGCTCACCCGTTTTTTATGTGACTGGTAACCATGACTTGTCGAGTGAGGCTGCTCGCGAAGTTTGGGAATCCAGATTTGGTTCACCTTACTATCATTTTTTATATAAAGATGTTTTGTTCCTCGTATTGAATACAGAGGATACGACGCTCGAGCGCGCTGCGGAAATTGAGGTGTTACGCAAGGCAGCGATACCAGTGTACGAACAGCAAGGTATGGAAGGGTATGAAAAAACCGAGCATGCAAATATCCCGGAAAATCTCGCCGGGAGTGTTTCAACTGAGCAAGCTGATTACTTTGTGGATGTGATTGAATCCAACCCAAATGTTCGTTGGATATTTTTGATGATGCATAAAGCACCCTGGACGAATCCAGACGGTAACGCCTTTGCGCGGATCGAAGACGCTTTGTTAACACATTCGTATACGGTCTTTCATGGTCACCGGCATCGTTATGAGTACACGCTACGCAATGGGCATGACTACATACAGTTGGCTACAACGGGCGGAATTCAATTAACAGGGGAGTATCGTTCCATGGATCACATCATGCTAGTAACTGTTGATGATGATGGTGTGGATATAGCAAATCTGCTGCTGTCAGGGATATTAGATAAAACTGGCAAGATACCTGCTAACGGTGAGTCATTGTGTTTTGAAAAAGCAGTCTGTGGTAGTGAATAACAAACATTATACTTGGGTAAGGTGGAATATCTGGTTATGAAAAAATCATTGGGAATTTACAGTTTAATTTTAACGATCCTCTTCGGGTGCTCTTCTGAGTCTAAAGTAAATTCTTTTTTAGGACAGAGTATCGAACACATGAATCAGTGAACCAGGAAAAAGAAAAATATCTCACATATGTTCATAATGTTCAGTTGCAAATGCAGGACGAAAAAATCATGCACTTACAACAATTACGACAACGCGTTCTGAGGCTGTTCAGTGATTTGACTGAATAGGTTTTTTTCTAGTATTTTTCCTTTCCTAAACTGCGTTGTCATTTAGGCGATAAAGCCATTGCGACGGCTATAACAAAGGGTGTTGAAAATGGGTAAGAATAAAATCATCCGAATTGCTAATGCGCAAGGATTTTGGGGAGATAGCATTCTCGGGCCAATTCGTTTGGTGGAGGAGGGGCCGGTTGACTATATAACCTTTGATTACCTCGCTGAAATCACGATGAGTATTATGCAAAAGCAAAAATTACATCGACCTGATGCAGGCTTTGCTCGCGACTTTATCCAGATGTTGGAAAAAATATTGCCTGCCTGTAAGAAGAAGGGTATTAAAATTATTGCGAATGCTGGTGGTGTGAACCTAAAAGGCTGTTTACAGGAAACTAAAAAGGTCATTCGCGAGCTAGGCTTGGCTGGAGTTAAGGTAGGTATCGTCGAAGGCGACGATATTATGGATCGGCTTGATGAGCTAATCGCTGGAGGTGAGGCGCTTGATAATATGGATAGTGGCGCAGCAATTTCAGATATACGAGGGGCTATCACCAGCGCTAACGTATACATTGGTGCCGACTCGATCGTTAATGCACTTAAAGAAGGTGCAGACATTGTCATCACTGGGCGGGCGAGTGACCCGTCTTTGGTGGTTGCACCGCTCATGTATGAGTTCGGATGGACTGCCAACGATCACGATAAGCTCGCAGCAGCGACCGTGATGGGGCACATTATTGAATGTGGGGCACAGTGTACTGGTGGTAACTACACAGATTGGAGAGAGGTTAAAGACTACGCACGTATTGGATATCCTGTATGTGAGGCTAGCAATGACGGAAGTTTTGTCGTCACTAAACACGATAATACCGGAGGCCTGGTCACGGTTGATACAGTGACTTCACAGCTGTTGTATGAATTAGGTGATCCTGGTTGTTACATTAGCCCAGACTGTGTTGTCGATTTTACAACCATCAATATCAGTCAGGAAGGTGAAGATCGTGTTGCGATTACGGGGGTAAAAGGTAGTAAAGCAACGCCAACCTATAAAGTGAGTATTTCACATTCAAAGGGTTACAAAATCCTGGGAACGCTTTGTGTAACGGGCCCAGATGCGATTGAAAAAGCGATGTTACTAAAAGACATTGTATTCGAACGCATGGCTATGCAGAGCGTAGATGTGGCCGAAGAAGATCGTTTCTTTGAGCTGTTTGGTACCAATGTTCTGTACAAGGGCATGGTTGAGTCGAACCAACAGCCTGCTGAAATCATGTTACGCATTGGCGCTAAAGGTACAGACCCCAAGCAACTGGATATTCTTGGGAAAGAACTGGCGCCACTGGTTACCTCAGGACCGCCAGGGATCACGGGGTTTGCAAGTGGGCGACCGAGAGCGACGGAGATCATCGGTTACTGGCCAGCGTTGATTAGTAAGAAGCAGATTGTAACCACTCACTTTGTTGAGGAGGTGTAGCTATGCCATTAGTTAAATTGATGGATATCGCTATCGCACGATCTGGCGACAAAGGCGATGGCAGTAATGTTGGAGTTAAAGCCAGGTCTCCAGAAATCTACCAGTACCTAGAAAAGAACCTTACTGAAGAAGTTGTAAAAAACCATTTCAAAGACATCTGCTTTGGTCAAGTAACACGCTATGAACTTCCCAACCTTCTAGCATTAAATTTTATTCTGGAAGATTCTTTGGGCGGCGGTGGCACGGAGGCATTGATTCTTGATTCGCAAGGCAAGGTTCATGGGCTGGGATTATTACATTTAGAAATGGACATGCCGAGCGAGCTTATAGAGTATTTTATTGGCGTATCATAACAACCCGAAGCCTGCAGCAGGCTGAACAATGTGTGCTTCAGTTCATTAATATGTAAACTGTTCCCGGGTTTTAAATTAATTGAGTATCGCGGAGGTGTCGGATGACCCGAATAATCATTATAGGAGAAGGACCGATGTTGCCGGACGATGCAGCGCTGGACGCATTCTGGGCCGCCGCACGCGTAGCGGTGCCGGAGCTTGGAGTTGATCATCAGGTCCGATCCCTGGGCATTGATGAGGAAAGCACCGGTTTGATTCTTGATTTCATCAGGGACAGAACCAAAATAGGAACCTTCAGTTTGCCATGGGTGATGGAGCAAGAAAGGCATCCGCAAACGGCGCCTGGAACGCCGGTTATTTTGACGGGCTTCGATGGGTCGCCCAAAGCGGTCATACGCATCACCGATGTCCGAGCAACGACGTTTGGCGCCATAGGTCCGGCGGAAACCGAGCTGGATGGGCCTCCTGTGCAAGACCCGGACGTATGGCGCCCCTTGCATCGTGACTATTGGAATGGGCTGTTGACCCAGTATGGCAAGAGCTGCACCGATGACATGCCCGTTCTGGTGGAGCCCTTTGATCTGGTTTACATGCCTGCGGTTTAGTTATTGCCGTTTTTGATCGTCATTTGCTGCCAGCTTTTATGAACATCGTTGAAAAACAAAAATCCCATCGATGCAACCGATAGGGTTGTAGTATGTAGATGTTCAAAAAAACCCATCTGAAAAAGCAGATTAAATTTCCATTTAGTGCCGGAGGTGGCAGGAACCGAACTTCAGGATATTCCCAAGAAACTCATAGTTTATTAATGTGTTTTCAGCTTGAAAGAATGGAATCAACAGCGTCGATGTACGACTGCATAGCTTCTTCTTGAGTAATCCCTGCCAGATCTTTCCGAGCATTATATTTTGCTCTGCCAACAACATCCATCATGCCGGGTTTCTTGCCTTGATTGTCGCCTTCGGTAGCTTGTTTGTAGAGGGCATAGATTTGCAGTTTTTGATCGTTGCTTGGACTGAAGTCACTCTCGTCATTCTTGACGCGATCAACCGTACTCATAAACTTTTTTTCCAAATTACTCATTTTGGGTTCCTGTGTTATGTAGCTAAATTTTCAATGCTGATGGAGTTACCAAATCGATACAGATTTACACTCCTTGAGAATGTGTTATTAGTTTTTCAACTAGCAAGTAATTAGTATTTCACAGACAAGTACGACGATAATAACTCAAAAGCTATAAGTCGTAAAAAATAAATAGCCCATCAAAAACTGACAGGCTTATCTTTTGGTGGAGATGGTGGGAATCGGGCCGCTCTCGCACATCCATGCAATGAGAAGGATATCCACTTTTCAAGTGCAAGTTGAGCAGCGTGCCGTGATTGTGCACTCTGCACTGTTAGATCATTGTATTACGCTCGATCGAGCAGGCAGATCTATTATTAACAGGGCCTGTTTAAATCAGGTCAAACTCTTATTCCAAAATTAAAGTGCAAGATCCGAGCAGCTCGGGTAATTATTTTTTCTTTGCTCAGGTGCATTAAGAATAGACTGATAAATTGCGGGTGTAATCATGTCATGATTGTGGTGACCTATCATGCGTGTAAACTCGATCTCACGCCTCTTCAGGTACGCATCAAGTTCATGCGTTATAGTCATAGCAGGTGTTATCGTCTCGTCATTTGGAACACTGAGAAAATCGCCTTGATAGAGTAATTTCTCCTGCGGTAACCAGACGAAGCTTAATCCATTCGCATGTGTGTTAGACACTTCGTGTAACTCTATCGCTGTGTTACCCAGTTGTATCTCAAAAACTCCACTAAATGTTTGAATAGATGCTTCCTTCAAGAAGGGAATATTAACATCCAATAGTTGTTCGTATACTGAGTCCGAAACTCTTAGTGATGCTCCCTGTTCGAGATAATAGGCGATACCTCCAATGTGGTCTCCATGCGCGTGCGATACAAACACTGATGCGATCGATGATTGGCCAGTTTTTTCTGATAACAATGTATGAGTAGCAAGTGATAAATCCGAGTTTAGTGGTGCGCCAAATATCCACCAACCATTGTCATCTAAAACAGCTAATACATTTCGACCATCTCCGACATTTTTTATCAAAACGACGCCATTTCCAAGATCCTCAATCAGCATTGGCTCAGGTGGTGAAGATACATACAGTTTTACCCACGCGGGGGTATCTAACGTCGGTATATTCCGAGATGCGTGCAGAGTCGTCCTCATTGTGGCTTTAGATCTGCCTTCTCTGAGAATTTGTGCTGAACCTGCATAACGCAGGTCATTAAGTTGCTTGATATTAGAAAACGTTGTTTGGTACCCGCGTGCGGACACTTCAACGTTATCGCCTACCTTTTTTATAGAAAGATCTTCATTCTCGGCTGTGATTTCAGGGTTATCCAGCAAGTATAAAGAACTGCTTGAGAGACTTTGTAGGTAATTGACATAGGTTGCTGCTGGCGCATGTAGAATTTCCTGACCATAACGCCATCCTGAGCGGTCTTTAAACCAACTCCCATTGGAATCAACGTACCGTTCAAGTTCAAATGCTATGCCGCCTGGATAGCAAATAAGTTGAATTTCATTTAAACGCTTTTGATCAAAATCAAGATAACGTCGAGTCCATCCATAAATCGGTTCAGGGTTACGTGAGTCATAAGCTTGTTGTGCATCAAACGCTTGCCATTTAAATTCAAACATTACGGTATCTGGTGGCGTTAAACTCGGTATTTTTTCAGGAAGGCAGCCATAGCAAAAGGCTGCGACAATCAGGAGTAAGTGTTTTTTCATAACTGTGCTTTCGATAATAAATTTTGTTCACGCTCCGGGCTTAAGCCTGGTTCATTATTTAATCCAAAGGCAAAGTCATGATTCCCATACTGGTAGTAATAATCTTCAAGAACTAATGGATAAACATCTCTTGCTTTACGATAGCGTAATCCTGCCGCTCGAGCCTTAGCATCACTAATATCATAGAAACTACCTTCTTGCCGTGGCACATACATAGGTAGTTCATGGAATGGTCCTGCTCCTATGCGTTGTAACTCAGGCCACGAAATCCAATTGAGCTCTGATTTTGCAGTGCTCAACTTACTTAAGTCATAAAAATAATCAGACAGGGTTTGCTGCTGACCGAGATTATAAATACCGGTCAGATTTTCCTCTGCACACTGCCCAATGAACCAGGCCACATCTCTTACGTCTACCCATTGCGTAGGGTCTTTGCCGTCACCTGGCGCGAGAATTTCCCTTCCGACCTGAAAGCGAACCGGCCAGTAAGTTTCGACACCATTCATTTTTTCCTGGTGTGGTCCTGGTATGAGGTGTGGTCGAAGCACGGTTACGTTATTGCTATCCCAATATTTTTGAATAGCAGCGTCAGCGACAAGTTTTCGGCTGGCATAATCCAGATCGGTTTGTGGTTCTTTGGATACACCTGAGTGAGTGGGTAAAGGTGTTTCCTCAGTTATTCCACCATGCTTTTTATAGTTCTCCATTTTGTAAACAGCGATGCTGGAAATATAAATGTAATGCCTTGCTTTACCCCTGTAAAAATATTGCCGCATCACGAACACATTCCGGCGCCTTTGACCAGGTATCAATCACAACGTCCCATGGCTCAAGATCGCCCAGATTTTTGTAAGCTGATTCAGGATTGGTTCTGTCACCTGAGACATGATCAAGATTTGGAAACAAATCAGGTGCAGAAGACCCGCGATTAAATATTGTTACATCGTGACCACGAAGGGTAAGCCAATGTACAGATGCTGGTCCTAAAAAATTAGTTCCACCTAAAAATAATATTCGTAAAGGATTAGCTGTATTGCCCGGTGGCGATGTGTAGTAGCGCGCTAATTCAACTGGGCGCCGATGATTGGCGGCTGTGTTGAATGTCTTGAATAATGGGCTGTTGGTTCTAGCACATGCATTGTTTAACAATATTGGAGCGCACGCGCTCAGTTCTAGGAATTTCCGTCGATTCATTAGAATAGCTCTTGTGAAGAGCATTCATAGTGCCTTGAGATAACATGACATTCCTGACAAAAGAGTGATTATTGCTTTGACAAGTCTGACAATGGCGTTAATCGACGTATAAAGTAGTTTACGGTTCGCTAAAGACTGGCATAATGGGTATCCACACCGATAGTGGATGTTTTTCAACGAGGCATTTTCTATTTTCGATCTTTAATGCTTGAAGATTTTCTATCGTAGCTGCTGCTATTGCTCGATCCATACAATTCGCACTTCCATACTCATCCAGGACAGATATAAAGTCGTGAAAGCCAGATGGTTTATTGGAGTAAGCTGCAGCGGCATCTAAAAATCCATCTCGTTGTTCATAAAAATCAAGCCAAGCTGTCCGTGCTTGTTGATGTTCGCCAGCTTTTGAATAAATAAGTGCATCAACCCAGCGATCTCCCTTGGCCCATGCGCGAGTCCTCTCCATTTTCTCCAAGGCCTCTTGTGGATCCAAGGCTATATAGGCGACCCATTTTATACCGTTTAGCAAACGTTCTGAGTTCGGATAATGTCGTATCCCTTCATCAAGCATCTCAAACGCAGCATTGAAGTTTTTTTCTCGAGCCAATAGCATGCTCGATAAATAGAAATGAGACTCAGCTTGTTCGTTATCGTTATTCAAAAATTTCTTTGCGCTATTTAAATCATGCTGGAAGTAGAACGCATGTGATGCGTTTTTTAACGAAAGTTGCGCTGTTGTTGCACCAGCATTTTCTGCCTGCTCCATCGCGTGTTCAAATCGATGATTGGCATCAGCTAAATCATAGCCAATCAATGCTGCCGACTTACTCGAGTATAGATCAGCAAGAGTAAGCCAGGCATGAACTTTTTGATCAGTCTTGGTCTCTTCAAGTAACAAAGATTCAGCCCTTTTAGCAGCCTTCTCATCACCCAGGGAAAGCAGATGTTGAGATCGCGCAATTACGGGATCATTTTGATACGGCTTGAACATTTGATTATAGAAGCTGATGCATAGGGTCAGAATGAGTAGGCAGATAATTGCTCCGACACTCCAAAAGAGCGGGGTGTTAATTTTTTGAAAATGATTACGGTTTGTGGATACTCCGGCAATTGTATTGCTTGAATCGAATTTATATCCTCTGGTAGGTATGGTGTGTATGTACTTAGGCTGACCAGCTGATTCGCCTAATGCGCGACGGAGTCTTGCAACTGTAGCAGCTATCGCGTCGTCTGTTGCGATTCCACCCCATATACTATTGGCAATTTCGTCTTTGCTAACAGTTTCTCCTTGTCGTTCGATCAGTAACATTAGTAACTGCATTGACCTGGGTTCTATCTTTTTTGTCTCAGTCTTATTGTTTCGATTAACCAACGTATTTTTATTTGGCTGAATTATCCAATCTTCTAGTTCTAGTTGAGTCTCAGGATGAGTGTCACGCTTGTTGCAATTTTTCTTCATGTGCTCATTAATCGTATGGCGCTATTTCTAACCTAAGGTAGATGGCGATAATTTACAACACTTCAACTTATTCATCTGAAAAGGATATTTTGATATTTATATTCAGTACGGATAAGATCGAATGATGCGAACACTACCAGCCTTTCTTCTAATTATTTTATCGCTAACAGCTTGTGTGCAAACTAAAGCCATTACATTGCCTGTTGAAAACGATTTCTCAATCCAAAAAATGAAACCTGTTATAGCTGAATTGGGTGCAAACTGGGGTGAGGCAATAAAAAAGAAGGATATTGATCTAATAAAAAATTTGTATGATGTTGATGCTCATTATCTTCCTAATGATCACATCGCTATCCACGGCAGAGATGCTATAGCGCAATATTGGTCAGACTCTTTTCCTTTCATGAGTGACTTGACTTTAAATATGGAAACATTGGCTGGAACGAGCGATTTATTATATGAAACCGGAAATGGTTTTGTGATGATAATGAACTCGCAAGGTACCTACGACAAGTTACCCTTTAAGTATGTGAATGTTTGGAAACAACAGCGAGACGGGACGTATAAGGTTGTTGTTGATATCTTCAATAATGTTTAGACACCATAATTGAAGTGGTTTCAAAAATCTGCAAAAAATGATGCCGTCTCGAACCGTACGAAACAGTATCGGACGGCATCGTACTGGAGAAGGTGGCTGGTATTGAAGCAGCTAATAAGTGTATATATTTACTGTAAAAAAATTCTGTTTGTTACGAAATACTCCCAGAATCACCCCAAAATAATAGTGCGGCCTGACCAATGTCCGACTTGAGAAGATTTTAAGACCCCCGGTTTTGGTCACGATATTCTGTCGGGGTTATACTTTCGGAGTTTTTAAATGCGCGGTTGAAGGATGATAATGAGTTAAAGCCGCTATCCAAGGCTATGGATTGGATTGGAATGTGTTCCTTTTTTCTATCGCTCAGCACGCTTTTTGCTTCTTTAATACGGTATGAATTTACGAACGCACTGAAATTTTTGTATCCCAGATTTTGATTGATGAGTGATCTAAGCCGATGTTGGGTAACCCCTGTTTTTGACGCTAATGTAACTATGCTGATCTTTGGGTCTTTAAACGCTAGCCCTTCTCTCATTTCAATAATTAATTTTTCCTTAAGTTGTTTGTCTTGTTCACTTAGACTCTCTTTTTCTGCAATATCGTCCGCAAAAGTGATGGCCTTTTTATCAAAAGACGTCATCCAGATAAAGCCCCAAATAATGGCAGGCCATATGATGAGAATTTTAGACGTTTGTCTCCATTCGGATGTACTAGGAATAAGCGGTTCGCTGATGGCGGAAATTGTAGTTACAAAGGCGATAACCGCCACGAAATAAATACGCGAAGCACGCCTTTTGATTAACAAATCATCTTTCCGCCCTTTTAGAGTTGTCACGCAAAGATGAGTAATTAGTGCTATCGACATAATGCTAACAACCGGCCCAATTAAGGGCGGGCTTTTCAACACCCACCCAAATTGTTCAAACCTTACCCAAAAGATAGGCGCACAATACAATATCCCTGTCAAAATATGGAAGGGCTTCAATGTGAAATTCGAATTGAATAAAGATAGCGTGAACAGCCAAATAAAGACTAAGTGAGGAACATCAAGTAGTCTCACAACAACATTCAGAGTTCCAGATGGTTGAAAGACTTTAGGCGAATAGCCTATATACACTGCAGTCAAACTCATACAGGCCAGTATTAAATAAGGTGCGCTTCTCCATTTCGGAATGTGTATGACCGTCAGTGTTACAAGTAGTAACAGTACACCAATGCCTGAAAATCTGAAAAATGCGTCAACAGCTATCATAGATGGGAAGAGTACTGGCTTAAACCGAAGCTCACAACTCAATAACAGCTGTAAAACTCGTAAATCATATAGGTTTCGCGAAAATGAGTAGCTTTTACGCGATTTTGATAAGACGGCATAGCCGTTGATCATTGATAGTGTCTGATTAACTATTGGAGACACCTTGATGAAAATATTTTCTAGCGTCGCTGTCATAGCAAGTCTGTTTTTATCTATGCCTGATACCGCAATCGCCGACAATACCGAAGACATGATAATAGACAAAGTGGTAAAGGCATATGGTGGAAGCAAACTGACAAAATTAAAGTCTATTTCAGTTGAGTCCGAATACTTTCAACGTTCTCCAGGGCAGGGCTATTCACCAGGTGTTGATGAGCTTAAGTTTTACAAGCGAGAATCACATTTCAACCCTGCAGAGCAGGTAGGGAAAACCAAATTTGAAATGCTCGGCCTGGATCATTTTTATAGTATGGGAAATTTCGCTTCTAAGAATAAATCAGTACGACTTGATTATGTTCATGATCAATATAATTACGACGACGGTGAAACTGGATACTATCAAATACTAGGAGGCTATTTGAGGGGCATAGATACCATTCTTGCTTATGAGCTAAATAGTCGGCGCAGTACTGCTGAATATCGCGGCAAAGAAAACTACCGTGGTAAGAGCAACTCAATTATTTCTTACGAATTTCCATTTTCTCCTCCACTGTTTTTGACTATAGATGATGAAACTGGATATATAATTAAAATGGAAAGACGATTCGAGGAGCGGGATCTTACTGTTCGCTATCTTTTCGATAATCACAAAAAAACGAATGGTGTGCTCTTCGCTCAAAATTATACGCTCTTCCAGAACAATCATTTGGATACAATGGTTATGAAGCGGAGTGTAAAGATAAATCGTGTGTCAAAAAAAGAACTGGCAATAGATGAGTTTTTGAGCAGTGACTGGGATTACTTAGAGTCACTTAGTGAACCAACAGTAGCACTTGTTTCTCCCGGGTATCATCACGTCACAATTTCCGGGAACAGTAGTTCGTTTGTAGACTCTGGTGACTACCTGATTAGCGTAGGTAGCAATGCTGGGTTAAAAGCTCGTCATGAAGCTTACGTTTCGTCCACAAATAACACTAAACCGATTAAGTATCATGTGATTACTCACCATCATAATGATCACCTTGATTCAGTTCAGGATGCGTATGATCTTGGAGCAACAATAGTCGCACCTAGTAGTGCAATGGCTACAGTGAAGGCTCGACTAGTCAATGGCTATGATGAGAACAGGTTTTTAAGTGTTGACCAGTCAGTAGATCTTGGTGCTGCAAACATGTATGTGATTTCAACGTACCATACAAATGAATTTGGTTTACTCTACGCCAAAGATGCAAAGACGATATTCGAGGCAGATCATTATGGGGCTGATGCTATTCAAGTTCCGGTGCGAGCATTCTTTACTGGTTATAGTTTATTTCAAGCGGTAGAGCCATTAAATTCAGATATAGAAAATATTGCGCGAGCTCATGGAAGAAAAATTCTAAAGTGGAGTGATTTTGCCATTGCTGTTGAAGACTATAAAAACCTCATGTGCAAAACTACAAGGCAACTGTGTTCATGATGAATTTATTATTTCGCCAGTGGCATAACACACGATGAAATATTTATTATTAATTAGTCTAGTCATGTTCTCAGGTGTTCAAGGTTGCGCTGTGTCAGAACCGGCTACAGGTGTAACGTTTACTCAGACTAGACCGGTTAAAGAAGTGGTTATAACTGATTTAAAGAGTCCGTGGAGCATCGCCTTTCTGAGTGATGATGAGGCGCTCATATCAGAAAAAGAAGGTGTGCTTTTGCGAGTGAATTTGGTGTCCAAGCAAAAGACAAAAATCGAAGGGTTTCCATCAGACCTGGCT
>CALISW010000250.1 GCA_938041655.1 uncultured Thiotrichales bacterium
TGGGGATGCACATTTGTACTCAAATCATATGGATCAGGTTGAGACCCAGCTGGCCAGAACGCCACACAAGTTGCCAACGATGAAGTTGAATCCAGAGATTAAAAACCTCGGTGATTTCACTTATGACGACTTTACGCTGGAAGGTTATACCTGCGAGGCACATATAAAAGCGCCAGTTGCTGTCTAGACACAATCAGACACAATTCAGTACGTGCAGACTTACAGTATAGCTGTGTATGATTCGATGCTTAAAATAATAATAACTTCCAGAATCAGGAATTTTAGAACATGAAGCTCTCTTTGATTGTCGCTATGGGGCGTAACAGTGTAATCGGTAAGGACGGTGGCATACCGTGGCACTTACCCGCTGATCTCAAATATTTCAAATCCATGACTATGGGTAAGCCTGTGATTATGGGGCGCAAGACCTATGAGTCTATCGGTAAGCCTTTGCCCGGTAGAGAAATCATAGCGGTTACTCGCGATGCTGAAGTTTATCGTCCGGAGGGGATTCGAGTAGCAGGTAGTATTGATGCCGCTATCGCTACTGCAGGCGAAGTGGATGAGATTATGGTTGCCGGTGGTGCTCAAATCTATGAGCAGACCTTGGCTCGAGCCAATCACCTTTACATCACTCGCATCAATGCCACCTTCGAGGGTGATACCTACTTTCCGGATTTTGACCCGTTGGAATGGATTGGTGCTGCCGCCATTAGTCATGAGGCCGATGATAAAAATCCCTACGATTATGATTTCCTGCGCTTCGACAAAATGACCTGATTATTGTTTATTGATATATTTGTTGTAGCTTAAAAATTCAATTTTAAAATCAGCTGGGATTTTTATGTCACGATAGTGATTAATATAGTGCAACAGCGTTGGTTGTAAATTGCCGTTACTTTTTTCGTGCTGGATGAAATCTTCTTTAAACCACTTGAAAATCTTGGATACTTTAGCAGTGCGTCTGGTTTGATCCAGTTGGACATGCAGATCACTATTTACAAATTCACGCATCGCATCATCCAATTGTTCTTCCAGGTTCGCTGCCAGAAATGCTTCTTGTGGTAAGCGCGGGCAGCTAATAGACGCACAATTAATCGCTGCATGAATACGTGGGTCGAGAAACTCAGCGCGAATAATATCGTCTTCCAGTTTTTTGAGATTGGTTCGCTGGCCCCCAACGGTAATCTTCATTTTGACAAAGAAGTTATAACCGGAGATCAGGCCACGCCAGACACTTTTCTGTTCCGGGCCGCGTGAAAGTACGCCTTTAAATACCTGGGCATTATAGGCATTCATGTAATAAGCCAGCTGTTCGGCTTTGCTGGGAAATAATTCCGGGTTACTGACCGGGCTGGTACTCTCTATACGCTGTATATAGCGGTCGAAAGCAGCGCTATTGTCTTTAAGCCCTTGATAGTCGACATAGCCTTTCTCATTAACGTGTTCACTCAAGACCGAATTCCAGTCGTCGTGACTGAATGTTTCTTCAGCCTGGGTGTTCACAGTGATAAATAAAAGTGAGGCTGCCAGCAATAATCGGTTAAGCATGTTTCCACCTGCTGATGTTGTCTGATTATCTAGTTACGCATGAATTCCACTTTTAGGCGCAAAGTGAAGCATATTAACAAGCTGTTGTGACAAGTTTCAGCTGAGTTTTGAGGTGCGTTCGATAAGCTTGCCTATAGTCAGGCCTTGCAGGCTGATAGATAAGACTACGATGATGTAGGTAATCGCGACGATAATATCTCGTTCCGGTCCGCTGGGAAGCGACAATGCCAGTGCTACAGAAATACCGCCACGCAAGCCACCCCAGGTGAGTATTTTGACGACATGCGGGTGAAAGGTATTGCGTAGTTTAAGCACCGAGGTAGGAATACCGACACTGATGAAGCGGGCGGTCAATGTCACCACCGCGAGTATCAAACCAGCCAGCAAAATATTGCCACTCATGCTGATGATAATCATTTCAATACCAATTAACATAAACAGGGCGGCGTTGAGGATTTCATCAATCAACTCCCAAAAGTGATCCAGTTGTAAGGCGGTCGTTTCACTCATGGCGTTATCACGACCTTGATTACCGATTAATAAACCAGCGATGACTACGGCAATCGGACCACTGGTGTGGAGTTGCAATGCCATTTGGTAACCGCCAGTGACCATCGCCAGTGTAATCAACGCTTCAACTTTATAGTTATCAATAGTTCTGAGCAGGTAGTAGCCAATACCACCAATCAAAAATCCGAACACAACACCGCCGACCGCTTCAACCAGAAATAATTTTGAGATTGAGCCGAAGCTCGCTTCGTGCTCGCCGGTCGCGATTCCAAGAATCACCAGAAATACCACCACTGCGACACCATCGTTAAAAAGAGATTCGCCTGCGATTTTGGTTTCCAGGCTCTTAGATGCGCCCGCGTTTTTCATGATAGCCATGACCGCAACCGGATCGGTTGGTGCAATCAACGACCCGAACAACAAGCAATAGATAAAGGGCATTTCCAGGCCGAAGATTTGCAAGATATAGAAGCTGGAGATACCAACGATAAAGGTACTACTAACTACACCGACAGTCGCGAGCACCCCAATCAAGAGTTTGTGCTTGAGTAACTGATTGAGATTGATATGCATCGCGCCAGCAAACAGCAAGAAGCTCAACATGCCGTCCATCAGGGTGCGATTGAAATCAATGCCGGATACAAAGGTTTCGGCGTATTCTTGAGCCACACCAATGCCAAATTTGCTGAGTATGATCAGTACCAGCGAAAGGATCAACGCAATCAACATGATGCCGATAGTGGTTGGTAGTTTTATGTAGCGATGGTTGAACCAGGCAAACAGAGCCGCGGTGACTAAAACGAGGCTGGCGGTATCAATCAAGTTCATGCGGGAATCCTTGGGTCGTTGTGTGGCGTATATAACATCAGTATTTTAACATTGTTGTCATAATTGATGTTCGACAGCGTTATGATTAACGTTCAGGGCACTTTAATTAACAGCGTGTGATATGTCTAAAAAAAATAAGCAACAGGGTGAAAATAGTAGTGATACCAATGTTAGCAGTGTTTCACGGGAAGATGTGTTTCGCGATAGCAACTACCCTTATCGAACCTGGATACGTAAGAAACAGTATGAGGCAGAAAAAGCCGAGTTACAGATAGAGTTGCTGAAGTTACAGCGCTGGGTAAAGGATAAAGGTAAACGTATTGCGATTGTGTTTGAGGGGCGTGATGCGGCCGGTAAGGGTGGCACCATCAAGCGTTTTATGGAGCACATGAATCCTCGTGGCGCGCGCGTGGTGGCGCTGGAAAAACCGAACAAAATTGAAAAAGGGCAGTGGTATTTTCAACGTTACATCGAACGTTTACCAACCGGCGGTGAAATTGTGTTGTTCGATCGCTCCTGGTACAACCGCGCCGGGGTTGAAAAGGTGATGGGTTTTTGTAGCCAGAAACAGTATCGGGATTTTTTGCAGCAAGCACCGGAATTCGAAAGGATGTTGGTAGACGATGGCATTTTGTTATTCAAATTGTATTTTTCGGTCAGTCGTGAAGAGCAAAACAGGCGTTTTGAGATGCGCATGCATGATCCGCTCAAGCAATGGAAAATGAGTAAGATTGACAAGGCTTCGGTGGGTCTGTGGGATGAATACACCGAGGCCAAGGAAAAGATGTTCTTTCATACCGACACCGACAGTGCTCCGTGGACAGTCATCAAGTCCGATGACAAGAAGCGTGCTCGCTTGAATGCCATGCGTTATGTGCTTGCCAGTATCAAGTTTCCGAATAAATCGAATGATGTGAATTTGGTGCCTGATCATTTGATAGTTGGGCCACCATCATTTTTGAGCGACCAGGGTGTAGATGATAATGTCAGTGACAAGCTGAAAAAGATGATGCAGCAGGATTAAGCGTCAGGTAGCATTTGCCAGAATGATGGCGCGACTCGGGGCAGGATAGCCTTCAATCGTTTTGTTGTGATCAGACGGGTCCAGAAATTGTTCGAGTGAGTCAAACGTCATCCAGTCAGTACTTCGTTGTTCTTCAATGCTGGTCGTGCTGACATCAATCACTTCGCAATCCTTAAAGCCACATCGTTCCAGCCATTGGATGAGTTGGTCGGTGGATGGAATAAACCAGACGTTTCGCATTTGCGCGTAACGACCCTTGGGCACCAACAGCTCCTGATCTTCAACCACCAGTGTCTCCAATAGCAAGCGCCCGTCGCTTTCCGTAAGTTCCCTCAGTTTTAACAAGTGATCCAGAGGCGAGCGACGGTGATATAAAACCCCCATCGAAAAAACCAGATCAAAAGGTGCAACCCGCTCACCGAGTGCTTCGAGGGTATAAGGTAAAACCACAGCCTGTGCTTGTCTGGCAAAATGTTGCAAGGCCAGAAACTGCGCAACATAAAGCAATGTGGGCTCGATGCCGATTACGCTTTTGGCGCCAGCGCCCAGCATTCTTAATACGTGATAACCGCTACCGCAACCTACATCCAACAGATTAAGGTCCGACAAGTCACCGAGGCTGTGTTCCAGACGTTGCCACTTCCAGTCCGAGCGCCATTCGGTGTCAACTTCAATGCCCATGATGTTAAATGGCCCTTTACGCCAGGGGTGCAGGGCGTGCAGGATTTGAGCAAGTTGTTGCTGTTGGTCAGCAGGCAATTCTTCGCTGTAGCCCAGTCGAATCGAGTCCAGCTTGAGATCAATTGATGTGGTGTTAAAATCCTCGAGGCTGGCCAGTGTCGCTGCCCACTCTGGCATGCGACTGTTTTTGTTGGTGCTTAATATCTCATCCAACTCTGCCGGCAGTTCAGCTGCCCAATCCGGTTGATCGCAGGCTATTAATTGTTGTTGTAGTCGCTGGTAGTCAAGCATCTACGGTTTCCAGGCAACCCAGGCCATAAAGTTAAGTGCTTGAAAGGCTCTGGTTACGGGTGCATAACCGATTTCAGTTAAACGTAGCTCATGTTGTTCAGCAGTATCCGGTAATAAACTGTTTTCCAGTGCGGTTCGTTTTTGACTGATCTCCATGCTGGAATAGCCGTTGGTTTTTTTATACTGGTGGTAGAGTTCGATCATCAATTTATTTTGTTCGTCATCGGCAAAACAAATCTTTTCGAATATCATCAAGGCGCCCCCCGGGTTCAAGCCTTGATAGATTTTAGCGAGTAAGTCTTTACGCTTTTCTGGAGCGATGAATTGCAAGGTTAGATTGAGACATACCAGCGAAGCATTTTCGATATCGGATTCCAGCACATCCTCGCATTTGAGAGTGATAGCATCTGGTAGGTCAGCTTTGGCTTTTTCGATCATAGCGCTGGAGTTATCAATCGCTATAATTTTAACCGGTTCAACTGATATGTGTTGTTGTAGCATCAAACTGGCTGCTCCTAATGAACAACCCAAATCATAAACAGTACTGT
>CALISW010000251.1 GCA_938041655.1 uncultured Thiotrichales bacterium
CAATCACCAGTAGTGACAAAAGCAGGCCAAGCACCAGAGTAGGCCAGCGACGACTGACACCTACGGGTTTGTCGAGTAGATGGGTGAGTAGATTGCTGTCGATCAATTCACGCCATTGTGAGTCACCGACGCCACTTTTCCAGGTGCACCAGATAATTAATGCCACTGGTATCAGAAAGAGTAAAAGCAGTGGGCGCAGTAAATGAAATTCGCTCACGAATTACTCCATTTTCTAATGGCTATGAATCTGCTTAACAGTGAGCCAAGCAGCCATAGTGTCATTAGCGATAGTGCGGCGATTACTGGCCAGTAGAACAATGATTTTTGCGGGCGGAAAAACTCCTGATCTTGTTCAACCGGTTCAAGTTTGTCGAGTTGTTGGTATATTTCATCCAGCTCTTCGGTATTGCGGGCGCGAAAATAGTTGCCACCGGTCGCGTCTGCAATGTTACGTAAAATTTCTTCGCCATTTTCCATAAAACGATTAGTCCGTCGTTGGTTGGGGCCAACGAAAACAGTATAGATTTTGACCTTGGCTTGTAAGGCGAGTTCAGCGGCTTTTTGTGGCGCTACGGCTCCAGCAGTATTGCTGCCATCGGTGAGCAGGATCAGAATTCTACTTTCTTCGGGTTTGTCCTGTAAGCGTTTGACCGCGAGGCCGATGGAATCTCCAATTGCCGTCTTTTCACCAGCAAAACCAATTTGTGCCTCGTTAAGCAAGATGAATAAGGTATTTCTATCAAAGGTTAACGGGGTTTGAAGATAGGCTCGACTACCAAACAGAATCAAACCCAGGCGGTCGCCGCTGCGTCTAATCACAAAATCACCGACAACTTTTTTCACGGCTTGCAAGCGCGTCACCCGACGGCCAGCATAGAGCATGTCGCGGTCTTGCATGCTACCCGAGATATCTACCGCTAACATCAGGTTGCGGCCACTGGAGGGTAGGGCAACGGCATCACCGATCCAGACTGGACGTGCGGCTGCCAATAACAAGCATGCCCAGATCATTGCCATACACAGAATTTTTAACCAGGGGCGGCCATTACTTTCGCCACTTTGCGCCAGCGTCAAGCGATCAAAAAACGGCACGGTGAGCGCGGCCGAGGTTTGATAGGCCGCTGGTAACCAGCGGTAGACTAGCCACGGCAGTGGCAGCGCCAGTAATATCCAGATGAATTCGAACTGTAGCATTAGCGATGTTGCTCCAGCCAGTTATAGATTGCTCGCTGCCAACGTTGCTGGTCGTAGTCACTGCTTTGCTGGTATGGCAGTTCACTGAAGTGTTCGGTAAATTTGGCATCAAATACTTTTTCTTCACAGCAATTGTTCAGGAATTGTTGCCACTCGGCACCAGTGAGCCCGGCAAAGTCCTGCTGTTGATTCGGATAGTGATGTAATGCCACCCGGCGTAAGAGTTTGTGGCTGTCGACTAAATACACACTTTTATCTTGATGTTGATTGAATTCGGTAGTGAGTTGATCAAGTTCTTCACGGGCATGTTGTCGATAGAGATTGCGCTGTTTATGTAGCCAGGCTCGTACCAGATACCAGGTTAACGCAGCCAGTACTAAAATCATCAGAACCCACCAGCCCGGAGCTAACGGCCACCAGCCGACAGCATCTGGTTGATGTAACCCACGTAATTCGGCTAATGGATCAGCTTGCATTAACGTGCCCTGGTGCTGGCGTAATAACGCATTAACTCGGTGACGGGATCACAGCCGGTTTCGAGCTCGATTAAGGGCACTCCTGATTTTGACAGGTTTTGTTTGAGTTGCTGTTGCTGCTGTTCAAACAGAATTTCATAGTGCTTGCGCAATTTTTGATCATAGGAATTTAGCAGACCGCGCTGTAGTCCATTGGTGATCGGGTAGCTGCCTGCGGGTGGTAATTGCTTTTCCATAGCGTCAAACACCCGTATACCGGTGACTTCATTATGTCGTGCCAGGTGATAACAGTGCTTGGTTGAGTCGTCATCAAAATCAAAAAAGTCGCTAATGATAAAGACTGCACTGCCTGGTTTTACCAGCCGCCTTAGTTCTTGCAAGGTCCGATTGAGCGAGTAGGATTGATCAATGCCCATGCTGGCGGCTTTGAGCTCATTGTTAGCGTCATGAATTTCATGCAGTAGCTGCAACATGCCGGACTTGCTGCGTTTGGGTCTGATTTCTTTCAGGTCAGTATTGGTTAACACCAGGCCGCCAACGCGGTCATTGTTTTTGAGTGCTGACCAGCCAATCACGCCGGCGGCGTGTGCAGCCAGTACGGATTTAAAGCAACTTTTACTACCAAAGAAATTGCCGGCGCGTTGGTCTACTACTACCAGTACCGGACGTTCTTTTTCTTCACGAAATAATTTTGTGTGCGCTTCGGTGGTGCGTGCTGTCACGCGCCAGTCTATTGAACGAACATCGTCCCCAGGTTGATAGGCGCGCACTTCTTCAAAGTCTATACCACGGCCACGAAACGAAGCTTGATAGGGGCCGGCAAGTACACTGAGTGAGCGACGCTTGGAGGTAAGTTTGAGGCGCGCTTTGAAACGCAGTGAAACCAGTTCACTTAATTCTGTATAGGCACCGGTGCAGGTTTGTTTCTTGAGCGCCATGGTTTAGTCAGGCGACAGGTACCAGCGTCAGCAGCTCATCAATGACCTGATCGGTAGTGACGCCATTGGCCTCGGCTTCATAACTAATTATCAAACGATGACGTAATACATCGTGCGCAATCGCTTGTACATCATCCGGGCTGACATAGTCTTTACCATTCAGCCAGGCATGTGCGCGTGCACATCGGTCCAGCGAAATACTGCCTCTGGGGCTAGCGCCGTACTCGATCCAGCTAGCGAGATTATCGCTACGGGTGTTGCCGGCACGGGTGGAAATAATTAGCTCAACTATATATTGCTCGACATTGTCGTTCATGTTGAGATTCAGCACTTCCTGACGAGCTGTGAATAATAGTTCCTGACTCAGTTCTTTGGGCTGGGCAATTTTTTCCTGTTTGTTCTCTGCGCGTACCAATCGAAGTATTTCCAGTTCTGCATGTGCATCAGGGTAATCAACAAAGATATGCATCAGAAAACGATCAAGCTGTGCTTCGGGCAATGGATAGGTGCCTTCCTGTTCCAGAGGGTTCTGGGTTGCCATGACCAGAAATAATTCCGGCAATGGATAAGTGTTGCTGCCGACACTGATTTGGCGTTCCGCCATGGCTTCGAGTAAAGCGGATTGAACTTTGGCCGGGGCGCGATTAATCTCATCGGCAAGCACCAGATTATGGAACAGTGGACCTTTTTGAAATTCGAAGACCCCGGTTTGTGGCCGAAAGATATCGGTACCGGTGATATCACCGGGTAGCAGGTCCGGTGTAAATTGAACGCGCTGGAAGTCGGCTTCAAGTCCGCTGGAGAGGGTGCTGATGGCCTTGGTTTTGGCGAGTCCTGGCGCTCCTTCTACCAACAGATGTCCATCAGCCAGCAACGCAATCAAGATCCGGTCGAGAAGCTGACTTTGGCCGACAATCTGGCCTGACATCCACTCTCTTAACTCATTTATGGCTTGATTACTTGCACTCATTGATCGCGTTCCTGTTTGATTATCACTTGCTGCGGCATTGTACCTATTTTACGACTATTTATGACCTAATTTAGCCGCGCAAGTTCGGTAATGTGATGATAATAGTATCAAGGATGTACTGAGGAATTTTCGTCGAATAGAAGCTAGTTTTCAAATTGGATTTGGAAATTTAATTTCTGTTCAAGAAATTGTTCTTCCGGGGTGCCGTTGCGAGTGGCTGGTGCAAAGCTGGATTTCTCAATAGCCTCAATTGCCGCTTGATTAAAAATCGTCGATGGCTGGCTATCGATCACTTCTATATCGTTAATGTCACCAGTGGGTAACACTCGAAAGCGAAGCTTGACGTAACCTTGAGTCCCCCGGCGTTCAGCACTACGCGGGTATTCGGGGGGCACTATATTCAACGCTTTAGCGGGTATAACAATATCTTCTACGGCTGATGGACTATTAGTAGAGCTGATAATTTGCCTGAAGTTGGTAACGTCGGCGGTAAAGCCCAGTTGCGCCAGTGTTTCAATCTGTTCATTTGCTCTGTTGTAGTCACCGGCATTTATTGCTGCGTTTATATTGCCGCTTAGTTTGGAATATAATCTACCGGTACGGGCCTGAAATTCATTTTCGTAGGCCGCTAAATCGTCGCGTGGTCTGGCCAATAAGTTACTGGCAGAGGCGAAGGCGTTAATGTTAATTGCATTATCGATTTGTGCCAGCCGTGTCATGGCGATGTCATCTTTTTGTATTTGTAATAGTTGTTGCATTCGTTCCGGACTGATTTCTTGCTCTTTGTTTTTGGTGCTTCTATTACTTGCTGTGCCAATAGATGCAGATTTGGTGCCCGGGTTATTAAGGAGCTGTTGTTGTAAGCGCGTGAGTTCAGGATGGGTCGGGTTCAATGAACGCAAGGCAAGAAAATCTCCGCCGGCTGTTTGCCTCTGGTCATTTTCAATTGCCGTATTGATGCGCTCGACCAGTTGTTGCTCGACTTGTTGTAACCCTTCTTTGGCTGCCAGATTATCTGGCTCAAGCCGGATTACCTGCTGGTAATAAGCAACGGCATTATCCGTAAAAGGTTCGATCAATTGATTGTGTAATTGTGCGTTAGTTGCAGCCAATAGTAGTGAAGGTATTTGTCGTGCGGTGGGAGCCAGCTCGGTCTGAGTCATGCTGGCGATATCTACTTCCTCAATCGGCACCGTATTTATTACTGGCTCAGTTTTACTGACTTGCGCGGGGTTCACTGCAGTGGTTCTGTCTGGATTGCCATCCGAGGCCCCGGTTTCTACTGATGCTGTGTTGGTCTTAGAAAGAAGCTTTTTCACCGTAGTTTGTTGATGGTAAAAATACCAGCCCAATAAGAGCGTGCCCAGACACATACATACCAGCAACAGCCGCATCGGGGTCCGGCTGGTTTGCGGGGCTGCCAGTTGGTCAGAAAAATTCTTGCGATCCAGTTGTACGGTCAGGTTTTCACCCGACGCTTCACGTTCCTGTAAGACCTGATGTTCTTTTTGTGATGAATTAACCGCGAGTACAATTTGTCCCACAGAAGTGTTGTTTGGCAAGACTCTATAAATGTACGGTTTGAGATCGGAGTTCAACACCGTGGTTACATTCTCAGGATTGACCAGGCAGGTGATTGCCATAGAAGGGCAAGCATCGCGCAGGAAGGTGACAATGCGCAGTAACACTGACATTTTGTTATAGCCATGAATGATGGTTGTGCCGACACCACCACTAGAGACATTAACGACCGCATTATCGACAGAGTCGGTGTGGATTAATTCTGCACCTAAATGACGTTGCAATTTGATTGCAAGATCATCGTCGCCAGTGATTAATTGAACCTTGTCCATAACGCCTATAAGTAGTGGAGATATAGTGTTGACCAACCCGTATGTTTAAAGTTGGGTGGTTACTCATAACTCTTCGGTTTCAAAACTATGCTGTGATCGCCGAGTATTAAATATTGCCGGCAACAGCTACTTGGCTATCTTTACATGTGAGCAGGTGACTGACAATCGTTCTGTCTGACAGAAGCGCTGATTTTGTCAGGAACAGGGCTAAATAATTTGCCTGAAAGGTGTACTACAGTGTCACTGCTTGATGATTGCGCCATTCTTCATGACAAAAACAACCCGTTCCAATGTGGTGATGTCTTCATAAGGGTGGCCTTCAACGGCGATCAGATCAGCCAGTTTGCCGCTTTCAATAGAGCCAAGCTCAGCCTCTATGCCCAGGAATGATGCTGCCACTGAAGTTGCCGCTTGAATCGCTTCGGCTTCAGACATGCCGCCATCAACCATCAGTGCAAACTCCTGTGCATTATCGCCATGGGCAGAGACACCCGTGTCTGTACCAAACACAATGTTGACTCCGGCTTTGTGTGCGCGGCTGAAAGTGTCTTTGATCAGTGGACCAATCGCGGCTGCCTTGGGTCTTACCACTTCCGGAAAAAACCCATCTTCTTTGGATTTTTCAGAGACCCATTCTCCAGCCAGTATGGTGGGTACATACCAGGTCTTGTTTTTCTTCATCAGGCGCATAATGTCATCGGTCATATAGGTGCCGTGTTCAATGGATTTTACGCCGGCCTCAATGGCTCGTTGCATGCCTTCACTACCGTGCGCATGAGCGGCAACCTGCATGCCGTAATCACGTGCTGTTGCTACGATGGCTTCAAGTTCGTCTGCATAAAATTGCGGGTTTTGTCCGTTTTTGGCAAGACTGAGTACGCCACCAGTAGCTGTGATCTTGATCCAGTCAGCACCTTCTTTATAACGTTGTCGTACTGCCTTGCGCGCATCGGCAACACTGTTGATCACACCTTCTTTAGGTCCGGGGTTTCCGGCCAGATGTTCTGCCCAGCCATTACTTGGATCGGCGTGACCTCCCGTCGTGGCTAATGAAGTGCCAGCGGTATAAATACGTGGGCCAAGGTGTTCGCCTTTGTTGATCGCATTCCGCAGTGCGATGCTGACATTATGCGCATCGCCCAGATCTCTTACGGTGGTAAAGCCGGCCATCAATGTCAGGCGAGCATTTTTTGCAGCCATCAGGGCATAGTCTGCGGGATTGAGGGTAAATTGCCTGATGTAGGAATTTTTGCTGTAGGCCGAGGATAAGTGAGTGTGCATATCCATCAGTCCGGGCAGGACAGTTTGGTTACGTAAATCGATCAGTTGATCGCTGTCAGTTGGTTGGGTAAAACCAGATTCGACCGCGGTTATGCTACTACCGGAGATTCTGATGGTCACATCGGTACGTACTTTGCTTTGATTGCCATCAATCAGGCGTCCTGCATGGATTAAGGTGTCGGCCAGAACCAGGCCTGGTAGCAGCAAGCTGCAGATGCTGGAAATTAGTAGTAATCGCGCCCAATTAAACATGCTTTTATCTCCCTTTGTTATCGGTTCATTATAGAGGCATGCAGGAATGGCGTAAATCGGGCATTACTATGGAGTGAACCATGCGTGGGTGGCAGGAGTCAGAGTAAATGTAGTGTCAGGATGGATGAAGATTCACTCATTCAGGCGTATAATCAGAGTCACAAATATACAATTCATGAAGATGAAAAAGGAAGAGGCATACTTATGAGTAACAACAAGACTATAGCGTGCATTTTAGCGACGATTTTTATCAGTAGCATTCTGTTAACCGGGTGTAATACCACTAAAGGCCTTGGGCAGGACTTGAAAAAAGCGGGTGAGAAAATTGAAGAATCTGCCAAGAAATCGGGCGCCAAAGATACCTGATCAGGCAGTCAGCCAGAGAAGTTCAGTTTTAGGGTGGTTTTGTTCAGATCTGGAGAATAATGCGGTGGTCACACGCTGGGTGCGACCACCGTTTAATTCATTATTTTAATTCGTTCGTTTAATCAGCATTCAAAGCTGGAACGAATAATTACCCGAAAACCGTTGTCATGACAGCGCTTTCAGCTCAGTGGTCAGATTGCGGGTACAAGCGTCGCCGATAGGAGAATAACTGTGATGGACTGCCGTTCAGTTCATGACTACTACAACAAAAACCCTAGTGGGGCAGTGGTATTGAACGGGTCGTGAAAGCGGCTCACATTCGGTAAGACCAATTCCAGATCAGTAGGCGCAACGCCAAACCACAGAGCCAACTCGGCAAAATATTGATCCACCGAGGTTGTTGGCGCATAGATTCCCCGCCCTACATCCAGTGAGCTTTGAGGAGAAAGTATCGGGTAGTCGCCATAGATTTGGCCCCCATTGACCCGTCCTCCCATGACCATATGATGACCGCCCCAGCCATGATCCGAGCCTCTGCCATTTGAGGTGAGGGTTCGACCAAAGTCTGAAATAGTGAAGGTGGTTACATCATTAAACACGCCTAGTTCTACCAGGGCATTTTTAAATTCCTGCAAGCCGGCACTGATCATTGGCAACATCTGTGCCTGGTTGTTGATAACCTCCTCGTGATGATCCCAACCGCCGACAGTGATAAAGAACGTTTGTCGATTTGCACCGAGTGCACCGCGTGCATCTATGGTGCGAGCGACCTGTCTCAGACTTTGAGAAAAGTTATTATCCGAGAAGTTAGTGGTCAAAGGTTGTATGGTTTGCATCGCTTCCGAAAAGACTCTGAAATTGTCCAGTGAACTACGCATACGCTGCTGGTATTCCCGTCTTAACAAGCCGTCTTGATTGGTACCTAGTAACGCATCAACAATAGCTGTTTTGTATTGGCCATAATCACTGTTTTCGTCATAGCCAAATAATCCTACCGCACCGTCATTTTGTGAATTGATGCTGTACTCATTACTTGAATTCCCGGTTTGAAAAACGTTCGAACCCGAGAGTGAGATATTCATCGACAGGCCGTTGTCAAAATTAATGCCTTGAAAAGCGGGTAGGTCGGCTAAACGTCCACCCCAGCCTTGGGCGACACGATCGTCAGGGATGGCGGTTTGCCATTGGGATATCTGGTCGGAATGAGAAAACAACCCTAACGGTAGGCGCGCCTGACCATTCTGGTAACTAACCGCGTCATACGGATCTACCAGCGTACCGACATTGGCGATAAAGGCCAGATCATTGGCGGCATATAAATCTCGAACTTCTTGCATGCCTGGATGTACGGCATAAGCCCTGCCATTACTGGCAGCACCGGGTAGTGCTAATAAACTGCTGCGTTCCAGAGCGAGATCAGAACGGATATTCTTGTAAGCATTGTGTTGCTCCAGCGTATAAGGCACGAGCATATTGTAGGAGTCGTTTCCACCAGCTAGCAGGATGCACACCATGGCGCAGTAGTCACCGTTCGCGCTCGCTGCAAGATTACGCGTCATCGCCAATTGCAACAGCGTACTGCTCAAGGTGGTAGACGCTAAACCTAGACCACAACCATGAGTAAGAAATTTTCTTCTATTCATATTTTTAGTCTCCTGCTAAATAGTAACGGCTGCATCGGCAGAGATGAGCGTCAGGTATAGGGCGATGATGGTGCGGAACTCGAAGTTGTCAGTTTCATTGATGGCATTTTCAATCACGTTCCTGGTTTCGCTGGACATGGTGCCGGCTGTAAAAACAATGTCGAGACGATTAATTAGTGCAGGTATGTCTTCGGACAAGTCTATGTAATCATCCAGCTGTAAGATGGAATCAGCAAATGGTTCATCGGCGTCTACGATTATTTGTTCTGATAGAACAAGATCTAACAGGTTGCTTACACCAATAATAGATGTGCTGGTGGTGATTTGAAATTCGGGTGCGACCAGACCTGCATCAGCTATAGCGCCGGCTGGTGTATGCGATGGCAGGAAGAAATTAAATACGCTCGGTGCAGAGAGTGGATGTTGTTGTGTGAAAAACTGTAGTACATAACCACTGCTGGCAAAAAAGTTATCAAAGTATTCGTTATTACTGGTGGCATTGAGTTGTCTTGCCAGCGAGGCGAAACGCACTATGGGTTCTTGTAGCTTGCCAAAATTTCCGCCCATAGCTGGGCTGGCAATCGCTTCCTGATCCAGCAAAATCGCTTTGATCACGGCCTGCATATCACCACGTACACCATTGCCATTATCATTAAAGGTATTGGTAACGCGCTCAATATAGGCAGGCGACGGGTTGGAGGTGACCAGACGTTGAATCAGTTGTTTGCCAATAAATGGTCCGACGTTGGGGTGCTCGAATAAATTATCCAGCGCCATTTCCAAGTCTTGCTGACCCGTTTGACCATCGGCAAGTATGGCTCCATTCAACAGCATTTTTACGCCGGGTTCATGGGCTTCATCAAACATCATCATCGGTGTCGTAAATTCAGGATCTCGTTTTCCGAAAAATGCACCATCACCACCCCAGGACAAGCCAGTAAAGACCTTGGCAAATTCTCTTATATCATCGTTATCGTAGGTGGCAACGGGTTGGTTGTTGGTATCTGTGATTACACTACCGTCATTGTTCAGTTCGAACAAACCAATACTGAACAGTTGCATCACTTCACGCGCATAGTTCTCATCAGGAAAGGTATTCTTTTCCGCATCTGATCGACTGTTATTGAGATGACTCAGAAACACCCCCATTGCCGGGTGTAGGGTCACTTCTTCCAGTAAATCCCTGAAATTGCCAAATGCGCCTTCCAGGAGCATGTCTTGATAAGAACTAAGAGCATCGGGTCGATTGCGCAGCATGGCAACCTGATCGGATACAACAAAGATTTCACTTAACGCAAACGCGACGCGTTGTCGTAGTTGATCATCGCCATTGACTGCATTGTGCCACCATGCAAGCCGACGAAAGGTGAATAGCAATTCAACATTATTTTCGAAAGCATCAAATTCACCATTTTCACGACGCTCAAACAGGTCAAGCACGATTGGCAAGTTAAGGCTGGCGGGGGTATTGAGTTGTTGATCGAGCCATGCTTCATACCCCTGGCGCGCTATTGGCTCTAGTGCTTCGTAGGGCATACCAAAGCTGGCACGGGAGCTTAACCTGGCTGCATCCATCAAATCCTGGTCGGTGATGACGATTGGGTCCGGATCGGGATCAGGTGTTGGAGTATTGTTATTACCGTTGCCGCCACCGCCGCCGCCGCCGCAACCAGCGAGCAACAGACTTAGTAAGAGTAAATTACTATGAGCGTAGCGATAGAAGTTATTCATTCGCATCCCCTTGAAAATGGTTACTGAATGATGCTCAACATAGTAGCACCAGCTCCAGACGAATACGTTTATTCTGTGTTAATTATAGATCTGAATCGTCGTTAGTTAATAATTTATCAAATATAAGCTGAATCAAAGCTGAACCGCTATTCTGGTTGCCATTGGTAATCTTTGAGTTTGATTTTCCCGTGTAAGCCTATTTTGACGCCTTCCTGTTCCAGTAGTAGTCGCTGGTAATCCTGATAACCGTGTTTACGGCGCTCACTGATCATGCCTTGTGCGTTGATGACGCGGTGCCAGGGGATTTGTTGTTCTTCCGGTGTGCGTGCTAATAAATAGCCGACTTGACGGGCGTGTTTGGGGAAGCCTGCCAGGCTGGCAATCTGTCCATAGGTGGCGACTTTACCCTGTGGGATTTTTGTCACCAATTCCATCACTGTTTCCAGATCCAATGACATTCAATCGCTAACCGTTTTTTGCGATGCCGATAAAGTTGTTAACTTCATCCATGTTGGTTTTGAATGAAGTGACCAGTCGAATCAGGCTTTCATTGGTGCTGAGTTGTTCGTTTGGTGGCAAGGACTGTTGGTACCAGGAATAAAATTCGGCACCTGCTTCCTCTAGTCTTTTGCTCATTGGTGTTGGCATGATGGCTAATACTTCATTGGCTTGAGCAGGCCATGCCAGACGCACATCGGACAGCTGCTCCAGTTGTTGGGCTAATGCAGCCGCGTGTTGATTGGCATGACTGGCTAACTCCAGCCAATGATCATCTTCGAGCCAGCCTAGAAATTGTGAGGCAAACAGCCGGCCTTTAGAGAGCAGGTGGCCGCTACGTTTGCGTCGGTGCTCGAAGTCTGTTGCAAGTTCACGATCAAAAAAGATTACCGCTTCGGCAGCCAGACAGCCACATTTGGTGGCGCCCAGACTCAACACGTCAACCCCGGCTTTCCAGCTCATTTCAGCCGGTGTGGCGCCACTCGCGGCAACCGCATTGGCAAAGCGCGCGCCATCCATATGCAGCTTTACTTGATGTTGATTTGCGATTTTAGCTAACAGTGTTAGTTCATCCGGACTATAGACCAGCCCTGACTCGTTTGCTTGAGCAATGCTCAATGCCTTCGGGATAGTATTATGGGGAGTATCGGTACCCGCCTGAGAAAAATAATTTTCTAAATGGCTGCTTTGTATTTTTCCGGCTTCTTTAGTAACGGGGACTTGACGAGCACCGCCCGAGAAAAATTCAGGTGCGGTCGATTCATCAATTAATATATGCGCCTGGTGATGGCACAGTATGGTTTCCCATGGTTTTACCAGTGAAGCTAATGCCAGTGAATTGGCGGCTGTACCACTAGCTACAAAAAAGATAGTGGCATCGGTCTCGAACACTTCCCTGATTTTATCGCAGGCAGCCTTGGTCCATTGATCGTCACCATAGCCGTGGGTATGCCCGTCATTTGCACTGGCTATTTTATCCAGCACTTTTTGGCTGGCACCGGTTTGATTGTCACTGCCAAACTGCATGTTGTTCATCCTTAGTTGATGATGCTTCTAAAGTAAAAAAAGCAGAAGAGATACAACAAGGCTGAGCTGACCACAGCCATTCCGGAAATGAATAATCTCAGGTAATAGTTCTCGGTCATTAGCTGTTTTTTAAATAATCGTGAATATAAAAATATCCAGATCAGCATAATAATCAGCGCAATGGTGGCTGCGGGTGTTTTTAAAAAGTCTACAACTTGATCGAATATTGCTCTCATGACCCTAGATTACACTACCCGGTTGAGGACTGAAATATGAGTGATGCTTCTTATTGGTCTACTGGTATAAATAAGGCCTGAATCATTTGTAGACGATGATAGGGGTTGCGTGTTTCCAGTATGTCTTGCATCAGTTCTGCTTCAAAACGAAAGATGCTAAAAATCCGGTCACTGTATTCGGAAGGGGAGAGTTCAAGCCAGGGATCAAGAAAATCCGCACTCTTCAATTCCGGTTTTTGTGAATCCATGATGCTGCCAAGAATTTTGTTAATCGAGAGCATTAATTCCTGAGAGTCTGCCAGTTCTTCGCTGTCGAGCGGGTGATCAGGTATGGCTTCACAAAGCACAATTCGATACGGAACCATTTGCTGATTTTCTACCTGTCTATAGCGTGCCTGCATATTCACATCGACTCGCAGTCTTCCGTCTTCAGTGGTTTCTACTACTTCACATAGACCGGCAGAAAATACCGGAAATGGCTCAAAGCTGGCCTGATTGGTTTTTAACATCTCATCTATGCTTTGATTGGGTTTGGATTCTGTGATTTGTTTGCTGGTGTGACAGACAGCGACCAGTCGCTCATCCCTGACGCTGTCGCGAATCAAGGCTCGATAGCGTGGTTCAAATACATGTAGTGGCACGGTGGTGCCCGGAAAAGACACCATTTCCGGTATCGGGAATAATGCTATCTCGACTTTTTCTTCTTGCAGGTTGGTTTCAACGCTCATAGTTGTATTTTACACATGATTTTGAGGGGCAAAACATCCTGATAACGATTATGCGTAGAATAGGGTATTCCTGTTGAAGAAGAGTTGAAAATGTCAGCCAGTTTTTATTTAAAATTATACCTGTTTACCATTCCAGTCTTTTTTCTAGTCGATATGTTGTGGTTAGGTGTTATTGCTAGAAAATTTTATGCAAGGAACCTGCATCAGTTTTTGGCAGCAGAGGTGAACTGGGTCGCCGCATTCTCGTTTTACTTTATGTATATCGTTGGAATTTTGTTTTTTGCTACAGTGCCAGCGCTACAATCCGGAACGTTGCAAAAAGCCGCGTTTCTCGGAGCCGCTTTCGGGTTTTTTACCTACGCAACGTATGACCTGACCAATATGGCTACTTTGAACAAATGGCCGTTGAACGTGGTGGTGGTTGATATCCTGTGGGGCACGGTGTTATGCGCAGTGGTAGCTAGTGGCAGTTATCTGATCGGACGCTGGCTACTGAATTAGTACCAGGCTTCGACGCTGGCAATATTATCGCGCTCAATTTCATAACCGATTTCACCATCACGACGTCTGATGTAAACAATCACATGACTGTTGCTTAAGCCAACCAGGTTGCCTTCAAGAGGTTCACCTACAATGCGCGTGACTTTGAGTCTGACGCCATCGTAGTTATTCAGTGCGCCGACACTGACCGTGTGCCATTTAGCTTGTCCGGGGTTTTCGGGTTTGATGAAGCGTGCAGAGTCCTGAGCACCCATTGCATAAACACTGAAGCTGCTATCTTCATTTTTCCGATAGTCAAAGGTACGGCTATCAACACCATCGCTTTTCCTGTTTGAAGACTCTGTTGGCGTAAATTTATAGCGAACATGGGCGGTGTAGCTACCGTCTTTATGCCGCCTGTTTTCCTGTTTAATGATATTTCCGATTTCATAAGTACCTGCCCATTTTCCCAGTTGGTCATGGTACTCGCGTATCGCACTCTCGAGTTCGGCATGCGTAGTAGTCGGTATTTCTGTGGATAATTCCGGGTTGAGTTCACCGGCGCAAAAGCTAACCTTCTGTTCCATTTCATCCAAGAACTCGGCGCCGTCTTCTGGATAGGATTTTTTATGTCTATTGGCAAACATACGATAGGTTTCGAAAGTATCGAGCACACATTCAGATTCATTGCTGCAGCCACAAACATCTTGTGCCATTTGTTGGATAGCAAGTCGTTTACTTTGATGGCTACCCCGGTAAGCATGGATTTTGCTATTGTCTTCGCTATCAAAAGAAATTGAGTTATTCGTGGCCGCTACTACTGCTTCAATTTTCTCACCTGGTTGGAATGCCATTTGTAATTGCTGTTGATTGATTCCAACCTGACTCAAGCCAAAGGCCGTGGCGGCGGCAAACAAGGCGGTCGCTAAAGCGCCGACTAACAAGGTAATAAAGCTTTTGATAAAACCCAGACGAACGCACAGAGAAAAAATTAGCGTGCTGACTAACAAAAAAACGATTGGGCCTAAATAAATTGCCAGTTTGTACCAAGTGGAATTCGGAGAAGTGTTATCGTCGGTGGCGGCACTTGAAAAGAGGCTGCTCAACTCAGGTAGCAGGGTATTGCTTAATACCAGTCCACTGACAAACAGCGCAATACAGCTTAAGAAGCCTGCCAGTAATACCCGGGATTTTGTGCCACTTTCAGCACCAAATGAGCGTGCGATAAAGGCATGCACCCACAGACTGATAAAAAGTAGTAAGACAAAGCTGCCAAGTACACTGGCAACCAAAATAAAATTATTCATAAGTTATTGTTATATAACGCCCCTTAAGGCATCTGCAAGTCATGTTACAGAGTCTTTAGGGTGAAACTCCGGTTATGGCTCACAATTTAACGGCAAGCAGAATGAATGTCGCTACAGCTTTTACACTCCATATGAAAAACTAGCACTAAAGTACTAGTTTCTTGGTTGTAGATGGCGCCAATACATCATCAGTAAGAAGCCTATGAGCGCGCCACCAAGATGCGCAAAATGGGCAATATTACGACCGAATAATGAAAAACCGGTGACACCAGAAAACAGATCCAGCAGCAGTATGCCGGGGATGAAAAATTTGGCGGCAATCGGGAAGGGTAAAAAGAGTAGCGTCAATTTATTGTTGGGATAGATTAACGCGTAGGCAACCAGCACTCCGTAAAGCGCACCGGATGCACCTACCATCGGGATGCTGAACAGCATCCAGAACTGCTGTAACAGGTCTTTTGAAACATTCACGGTGTTCGGATTATAGGCGCCTGTGGTTAGCATGGTTTCGATAGCGGCTCTGGAATTTCCAGCATTAAGTAATTGTGCTTCGATGCCTTGAAACTGATACCAGTTAACAAAGTTTTGAATCAGGCCAGCGCCCAGCCCTGCAGCAAAATACAGAATGAGAAATTTCTTCGAGCCCCAGAGTTTTTCCAGCGCGGTACCAAACATCAGTACGCCCATCATGTTAAACAGGATGTGGGTGAAATCAGCGTGCATGAACATGTTGGACAGATATTGCCAGATGCCAAACATCGGGTTTTGCCAGAAAAATAATGCCAACGAATCAGGCAAGTTTAATGCGGGTACAGCTTGTGTGAGTAAAAAAAGAATTACGTTGATAGCCAGTATGGCGACTACCGCTGGAGTTTTATTGTTCATATGTATTTGTTAGCTTCCGTCCCTAGGTCATATATATCTTGTGCGGTTGCTAATTTAATATCCCATGATTCTAGAGAAGGAATTAGGTCAGAGTGTCGGTCTAAAATAAGAAAAATGGAGATGATTCCTAAAGTCCATTTACCGAGATTTGACTTTATAAGATTGCGGTAGATTTTTTTCCGAGTGTCGTCGATGACATTGTTTTCAATAAACATAACTATATCTGAAAATTTATTCATAAAAGGTTCGGCGTTTAATATATCGTGCTCATATTCTTTCCTTGCGGTTTCTTTTATTTCTTTTATGGTGACGTCATTTACTTTTTTTCCATCTACAATCAGCAAAGTTTCTACACCATTTTCAGTCAGCTCATTTCCTTTTTCAGCCATTTCTTGTACTTGATAATTGCGATTCATTAGCTTTCCTTCAATCGACATTATGGCAGCCATATCATTGAAAGTTACTTCATTCGGAAGTTGACTGATGAGTAACTCAAGTGTTTTTTCTAAAGAAGATGTTGATGTTAAGTCGAGTTGTTTTTGGGTTTTTTGGTTAGTGCTATGACTGAGGTAAAGGGTTCCAAATATTCCTGCAAGCGCAAACAAAGCTATAATTCCAGACAAATAGTTTCCGAAATGTCCCCAATCACTTGAGTCTGTAGATAGTGCGCTGTTACTGAACGTATAAAAGTAAGCGCCGATACCAACCACTAGCAATACTAGTGTGATTGCAATGATAGTAAAAACTATAAACCGAACTGATATTTTCGATTTAATTATGTTGTAAATCCCGATAATAACAATCGCAACTAAGAAGAAAAGTGTTAGAAATTTAACTGGATACATTGCGTATGACAGAGTCAAAAAAGCGGGCTAAAAGCCCGCTCTTATTCTAATCAGGACTGACTCCTCAATCCCAACTCAAGGCCCCACCGGTCTGATATTCAGTGACCCGTGTTTCAAAGAAGTTCTTTTCCTTTTTCAGGTCCAGTACTTCAGACATCCACGGGAAGGGGTTTTTAGCGCCGAGGTATTGCTCGGGTAAACCTACTTGTGAGCAACGACGATTGGCAATGTACTGCAAGTACTCTTCAAACATGCCGGCATTCATGCCCAGGATGCCACGAGGCATGGTGTCGCGTGCGTATTGTATTTCCAGCTCAACCGCATCCTTAATCAGATCGATCATTTCCTGCTTGAATTCGCTAGTCCATAAATGAGGATTCTCGTGCTTGATCTGGTTGATAACATCAATGCCGAAGTTCATGTGCATGGACTCATCACGCAAGATGTACTGGAATTGCTCAGCTGCACCGACCATTTTGTTACGACGGCCCATGCTCAGAATTTGAGTGAAGCCAACGTAGAAGAAGATACCTTCGAATACGACGTAGAAGGCGATCAGCTCGCGCAGTAGTTTCTGATCATTCTCTGGTGTGCCGGTCTGGAAGTTCGGGTCTGCCAAGTGTTGGGTAAATGGTAAGGCCCATTCTGCTTTCTTGGCGACTGCGGGTACTTCACGATACATATTGAAGATTTCGCCTTCATCCAGACCCAAGGACTCAATTACATACTGATAAGCGTGGGTGTGAATCGCTTCTTCGAAAGCCTGACGCAGCAAGTACTGGCGGCACTCAGGGTTGGTGATGTGTTTATATACAGCCAGCACAAGGTTGTTCGCAACCAGGGAATCGGCGGTAGAGAAAAAGCCCAGGTTACGTTTGATCATCAGACGTTCGTCATCCGTCAGACCATTCGGGTCTTTCCATAAAGCGATGTCTGCCGTCATGTTAACTTCTTGTGGCATCCAGTGATTGGCGCACGCATCCAAATACTTCTGCCATGCCCAATCATATTTAAACGGTACTAGCTGGTTGAGATCTGAATGACAGTTGATCATGCGCTTGTCATCAACGCGGATACGATCAGCGCCCATTTCGATTTGTTCCAGCCCGGTATTTACCGCGGTGGTGTTCGCCGGGGCAGGGCTTGTTGCTGCCGCTGCTGCGAAATCTTCATTAGTGACAGCGGCTTCTTCAGGCAGCGTGGCAGGAACGGGTGCTACTGGCTCAGCTTTAGGTGCTGGCGTAGCGCTGGCGGCGGTTGGATCATCCCAATTTAACATATGTGTCTCCGGTATTTTGCCTCGTGTTACGAGGTGTCCTTGTTATGAATAATGTTATCAATTTGCATTCAATTCAATGCTTTAGCTATTTGTTTTTAGTCCTTTGCACTTCTTTTTGTAGGACTTACATGTTTTATTACATTTGTTTTCGACGACTGACTTTCGCGGTGCATCCAGAACGAACGAGAACGACTATTTTTATTAATAGTTTTCCAGGCGTACTGATTGCGTACTTGTTGCTGAGCTCGCGTCATTTCTTACCCCTCTCCGTGGTTAGTTGCTTCCCTGACCCCCTGCTTTAACAGGAAGTCCCTTTCAATACTGCTCCTGAGAATCCTTTCTTCGGGCGCACCCGATACTGCTCCAGTGAACCGTGCTACTACTGACAAGCCTCACAATCCGGATCGAGAATCGAGCACGCCTCAGGCGCTGCTGATCCAGGTGTGCTGTCGAGAGTTACGGCATTGAGCGAACTGCCTGACTTGTTGTCATCCAAGGTCGATTTCTCAACGTGAGTGGCACCCATAGAGCGCAGATAGTAAGTGGTTTTAAGGCCACGCACCCACGCCAGTTTGTACAGGTTATCCAGCTTGCTGCCTGAAGGCTCTGCCATATACAGATTCAATGATTGTCCCTGGTCGATCCATTTTTGACGACGCGAAGCGGCTTCTACCAGCCAACGCGGATCAATCTCGAACGCGGTTGAGTACTTGGCTTTGACTTCGTCCGGGATACGACTGATTTGTTGTAATGAACCGTCGTAGAATTTCAGGTCGTTGACCATGACGTCATCCCACAAGTCCAGTGATTTCAGCTCGTTAACCATGTAAGGATTTACGATAGTGAATTCACCCGAGAGGTTGGATTTCACAAACAGATTTTGGTAAGTCGGTTCAATCGATTGGCTCACACCACAAATGTTGGAGATGGTCGCGGTAGGTGCAATCGCCATGGTGTTGGAATTGCGCATGCCGTGCGACTTGACCTGCAAACGCAAGCTGTCCCAGTCCAGAGTTGAAGATTTGTCGACTTCTATATATTTGCCGCGCTGTTCTTCAAGAATCGAAATAGAATCGATGGGTAATATTCCCTGACTCCATAATGAACCGTCGTAGGTCTCATAACTGCCACGCTCTTCAGCTAATGATGAAGAACCTTTGATAGCAAAGTAAGATACGGCTTCCATAGAACGATCAGCAAAATCAATCGCTTTATCGCTGGAGTAGTTAATGTTGAGCTTGTACAGGGCGTCCTGAAAACCCATCAGACCGATACCAACCGGACGGTGCATGAGGTTTGAGTGACGTGCCTGAGGAACCGAGTAATAGTTGTACTCGATGACATTGTCCAGCATACGCATCGCTGTAGTGATGGTTTTCTCCAGGCGCTCCATGTCCAGACCGTTCTCGTTAGTGTGCTTGGCCAGATTGACCGAGCCCAGGTTACACACAGCAATTTCCTGATCGTTGGTGTTCAGGGTGATTTCGGTACACAGATTCGAGCTGTGCACGACACCATAATGCTGTTGGGGAGAGCGTAGATTACACGGGTCTTTGAAAGTTACCCATGGGTGACCGGTTTCGAATAACATGCCGAGCATTTTGCGCCACAGATCAACTGCTTTGACTTCCTTGCTGACACGTAACTCGCCATTCTTGGCTTTGGTTTCATATTCTTCATACTTCTCGCGGAAGGCCTTGCCGTATAAATCGTGCAGCTCCGGCACTTCGTCAGGAGAGAACAGCGTCCAGCTCTGGTTTTCGGTGACACGCTCCATGAACAGGTCAGGAATCCAGTTGGCAGTATTCATATCGTGGGTGCGACGACGGTCGTCACCGGTGTTCTTACGTAAGTCCAGGAACTCGTCTATATCAATGTGCCAGGTTTCAAGATAAGCACACATAGCGCCTTTACGCTTGCCGCCCTGGTTTACGGCAACAGCCGTATCGTTAGCGACTTTCAGGAATGGCACCACGCCTTGTGATTTACCGTTAGTTCCTTTGATGTGAGAACCCATGCCACGTACGCGAGTCCAGTCATTGCCAAGACCGCCGGCATATTTAGACAGCATGGCGTCATCTTTAATGGCGCTGAAGATGCCATCCAGATCATCTGGCACTGTGGTCAGATAACAGCTGGAGAGTTGCGGACGTAAAGTGCCCGAGTTGAACAGGGTCGGGGTACTACTCATAAAGTGGAAGGTTGAGAGTAGGTCATAAAACTCTATGGTACGACCAATCCGATCTTCTTCATTAATCGCCAGACCCATAGCAACACGCATGAAGAATGCCTGTGGCAATTCAAAACGTGTTTCATCAAAGTGGATGAAGTAGCGATCAAATAAAGTTTGCAGACCGAGGTAGGTAAACTGTTGATCTCGCTCAGGTTTAATGGCTTTACCTAAAGTATCCAGGTCGTAACGTGTGAGTTGATAATCAACCAGCTCAAGCTCAGCTGCGCGCTTGATGTATTTATCAAAGTAATCCGGATATAGCGCAGTCATTTCTGTCTGCGTAGCCTCGGTTGGCTGTTGATAGATGAAGCTCAAAGCATCACGGCGGATGTTATCCATCAGCAAACGAGCTGCTACATAAGAGTAGTTAGGATCTTTTTCAATCATGGTGCGGGCACTCATGACCATCGCGGTGCCGACTTCGTTTTCATCGATACCATCAAACAGGTTACGCTCGGTTTCCTTGATGATCGGAGCGCCTTCAACGTCACTCAGACCGGCAGTTGCTTCAGCGACCACTGAATGCAAACGACCACGGTCCAGCGGAGTGAGATTGCCTTCGCTGTTTTTGACATTAATGACATTTTCTTCGACTTGAGCGATATCGACCTGCTGGGTTTCAGCAGAGCGTTTCATGTTTTGCTCTTCACGATACAAGACATAGGCACGAGCCACTTTGTGCTCGCCGGCGCGCATCAGTGCCAGTTCAACCTGATCCTGAATGTCTTCTATATGTACCGTAGCGTTGGTAGGTTCATGACGAAATAAACCTTCGACTACTACCATAGTCAGTTTGTCGACTTTTTCATGGATACGTGCCGAGGCAGCGGCTTGCCCGCCCTCAACAGCCAGAAACGCTTTGGTGATCGCCACTTTGATTTTTGACTCATCATAAGTAGTGATTTTGCCGTTTCGGCGAATGACTTTATATTGACCCGGTGCAGTGGCATTTACCTCCACTTCTGTATTCTCGGTGAATTCAGAACCTGGTGCGTTATTAGAGGACAACTGGGCCTTCCGACTTTCTGTCAGCATTTGCAAAATCTCCGTATTTTAAGTGCGCTATTGCTATGTATTTTCTTATAGTTTTAGCTTCGTGAGGCTACAAGATGATGCGTCTCAGCCAGCGGTGGGTACTATAAGATGTAGTCTCATGCAGGGTCAAGCACAACATGCTGTGTATACATGGTCTAATGGCCTGTTGGTATGCTGTGGAAAACTATGTGACAAGCGGTAACGTAAACAATATCAGGTGCTTGTAACCCAGCCGGCATAAAGGCTGTTGAGATCATTAAATATTTTAATGAGTTTTGGGTATATTATAAAAATGTGAACTGGTTCACATACGCTATTTAGAGTGTTTTTTCGCTGCCACAGGTGTGTTTTTTTACCTCAAAAAAGAAGTCATTACACTCATAAAAAAGGCAGCCTGTGGCTGCCTTTAAAATAACCAGAAGTGTACCGTTATTGTGTAGCGGCCTCTAGCTGCTCTTGCTGCATTTCTTTAAAGCGCTTGCGCATCTCATGTTTGTTGATTTGTCCTTTATGCGGACGATTTTTACGCATGGTCTCGCGAGCTGCTTTGTTACAGCTCTTGATGCCGTCATCATCAATAGCGGTGTCGACACAGGCTTTGTGGGCTGACAATTGCTCCAATTGCAGTGCCAGGCGATCAGAACGCATTTGTTTACGCGTTTCAAAATCGAGTTCCTGATATTCAGTTCGTGTCATACGATCGCTACCTGCATTGGCAGTTACAGCCAGTAACAGGAATGAAAGCATGAGTAAGATTGTAATGCCAAATTTCATAAGTATTTCCTTGTTTGTAGTATCACTACAAACTATGACTAACAATAGTACGTAATGTTGCGCAGAAAATATGGAGAAAGTGCGGAGTTACGGTCCAGCTAGCCTATGAAGCCATTGGCGAAATCAGTATTTTAATAAGCTATTGGAAATATTAGATTTTTCTTATCGCTTCCAGATATTTACTTTCATCCGGTGGAACGTTATCCCGCTGGGCTTCCCACAGGATAATGCCCAGAATTTCCATCATTTGGTGCTCGGCCTGATGTTCATTACTGAGTTTGATCAAGCGCAGGTGTTCATCTCTGACGCCATCAGGGCGATTGGTTGCGATTTGTTCCCACACCGCCAGGTGCATGCCCATGTGTAGAAAGGGATTGGCTTGTCCTTTGTCCGGGCCAAACTCTGAATCCAGAGATTTTGCACTGTCAGATAGCAGAGGTTGATATTCAGGATGCATTTTAATCACGTTGGCAATCATTTGGTCGAGACGATCTGGAAACGGATCATCTGCTTGCATGCGGGTATAAATGTCGCAGTATTTTTGTCGTAAATCGTCTTTACTACCAAACATTAATCCAGCTCCTTGGACTTGTAATCGCACAAGTCTTCAATAATACAGCTACCACAACGGGGTTTGCGCGCGATGCAGGTATAGCGCCCATGCAGTATCAACCAATGATGAGCATCATAAAGAAATTCTTCAGGTATATGTTTAAGTAAACCTTTTTCTACCTGTAGTACGTTTTTACCCTTGGCGATGCCGGTGCGGTTGGAGACACGAAAGATGTGTGTGTCCACCGCCATAGTCGGGTGACCGAAAGCCGTATTGAGTACTACATTCGCTGTTTTTCTGCCGACGCCGGGTAGTGCTTCGAGTGCTTCGCGAGATTCAGGTACCTCACCAGCGTGTTCCTTGAGCAGGATTTTGCAGGTGGCGATGATGTTTTTGGCTTTGCCGTTATACAGGCCAATGGTTTTTATGTATTTTTTCAAGCCAGTTACCTTCAGCGCAGCGATTGCTTCGGGTGTATTGGCAACGGCGTATAACTTGCTGGTGGCTTTGTTTACGCCGACATCAGTAGCCTGGGCCGAGAGAATCACGGCAATTAACAACTCAAATGATGAGTTGTAATTTAACTCGGTGGTTGGATTCGGGTTTTTTTGTTGCAGGCGGGTGAAAATCTCGTGCCGTTTGTCTTTATTCATTGAGTGACGGCTGTGGCAAGGTCGGCAGTATTGGTGCGTTGTTCCAGTTTTGCATCAATCAGGTTTTTGATGATCAATAACAAACCCAGGCCAAAAAATGCACCCGGCGGCAAGATCGCCAATAAAAACCCTTGATAGTTGTCACCCAGACTTAACTCCCAGCTGGCGGCGCCTGCACCAAACATCAATTCTGCATTTGCCAGTAAGGTGCCACTCCCTAACAGCTCTCGCAAACCTCCCAACGCCATTAACACGAATAAAAACCCGAGTCCCATCGCAAATGCATCCAGCAATGAAGGCAGGACGGGGTTTTTGGAAGCAAATGATTCAGCACGGCCAATAATGGCGCAATTGGTCACTATCAGGGGTATAAAGATTCCGAGAATTCTGAACAGTTCGTGAAACCAGGCGTTCATGATGAGTTCTATCACTGTCACTACTGAAGCGATAATCAGCACAAACACCGGAATGCGTATTTCATTGCGCAGGATGTTGCGAACCGCCGAGACGATGCCGCAAGAGATAACCAGCGTGACCAGAGTGGCGATCCCTAGACCAATGCCATTGATCACCGTGCCGGTTACAGCCAACAGAGGGCATAAGCCGAGTAGCTGTACCAGTCCGGCATTGTTGTCCCACAGGCCGGTTTTGAAAATATCTTTATTGCTTGCCATGGTCTTCGGCGTTGTTGTCTTCGAGTGTTGCTTGGTTGGCATTATAGTATAGCAAGGCTCTTTTAACTGCCTGTACTACTGCACGCGGGGTAATGGTAGCACCGGTGAGTTGGTCAAAATCACCGCCGTCTTTTTTAACGGCCCAGCGACTGCTGACAGGGTTGCCTAGCGACTTGCCGGTAAAGACATCCAGATAATCAGAATGATACTGGTCTATGGTGTCTCCCAGTCCGGGAGTTTCGCGATGCTCCAGTATTCTGACGCCAGTCAGTTTGCCGGCAGGGTCAATACCGATAAGCATTCTAATGTTACCGCTGTAACCATCAGGAGCGATGGTTTCTATCACGGTGGCGACCAACACATCATTCTTTGTCGCTGTGTAGATGGCGGCTTGCAGGCCACCTGGTATTAATTGCTCGTCTGTCACAAGTTGTTGTGCTTCGAGAATGTTGTTGTCATATAAGTCAGCATCAATGACTTCATTGATACTTTTTAAGCGCGCTTGTTGTAAATTTTCGGCGATGCGTTCTGCTGTTGCAGACTGCAACCATGCAACCGGAATAGTGCCGCCCAGCGCAAACAGGATCAGCAGGCCGGCGCTGCCGAGCATATATTTAAGCAGCGTGCTCAAGAGGATTGCCCATAGGCTTTGGGTACGGTGTAGTGATCAATTAGTGGTGCTGCCATATTCA
>CALISW010000252.1 GCA_938041655.1 uncultured Thiotrichales bacterium
CAGTATCAGCTCAGAAACAATCAAGCAGCGATGACTGCAAATACGAACAAAGGGGAGAATTAGTATGAGAGATCTGCAAGATAGAGTTGCAGTGATAGTCGGTGGCGGTGGTGGTATTGGCCGCGCGGTTGCGGTGAACCTGGCTTCCAAGGGTTGTCATTTGGCGCTGGCTGATATTAATGAAACAGCTCTTGCTGAAAGTGTTGAAGCGATAGGTGCTACCAGTGTTAAAGTGACTACTCATCAATTGGATGTAACCAGTGCAGAAGGTGTTGCTGCTTTTAAAGATAAAGTTATTCTTAAGCATGGCAAAGCTAATATATTGATTAATTGTGCTGGTATCACGCTACAAAAGAAATTTGAAACCCACACTATAGAAGACTGGGAATGGGCAATTAATCTCAACCTGTGGGGTACTTTACACACTTGTCGTGAGTTTATTCCCGAGCTCAAGAAAACCAATGGTGATGCTCATTTAATGAACATCTCCAGCATGACCGGGTTTGTGGGTCTGCCCAATCAGACTTCTTATTGTGCGACCAAAGGGGCTATTAAAGGTTTAACTGAAGCTTTGTGGGGAGAATTGAAAGGCGATGGAATTGGCGTAACGGTGGTGCATCCGGGTGCGATCAAGACCGATATGATCAAAGCGACACTCGAACATTCAGATGATGTCGAGTGGGCCAAGCGTAATTACGAAATGGTTAAGAAGATCGGTACTGATGTGGATTACGCTGCAGCGAAAATGGTTAAGGCGATTATCAAGAATAAAGCAAGGATTCGCATAGGTAAGGATGCCGTGATTTTCGATCTACTTACTCGTCTATGGCCAACCTCGGTAACAAAGCTAATCACCTGGCTAGAAGCTAAAGAAAACGCTAAACGAGCCAAGAGCGCTTAAACGTAGTGTTAATGACGAGCGAATTACAAGCAGAGCTGGAGTTCTTCCAGGAGAACCTCGACCGATTTATCGTAGCTGAAGTATTGCCACACTATGAACAATGGGAGAAAGATGAAATTTTTCCACGCTCATTGTGGAGCAAACTCGGTGAGCAAGGTTTTCTGGCGGTAGAGATTCCGGAAGAATATGGTGGAGCTGGTGCCAGCTTTCTGTTTTCAGCTTTGGTATTGGAGCGTTTCTTTTACCACAATTGCAGTTCTATCGGTTCAGCGTTACAAGTACATAACGACATTGTGCCGCACTACGTATTACGTCACGGCACTGATGAGCAAAAACAGAACTACCTGCCAAAAATGGTCAGTGGTGAATGTATTGGTGCGATTGGTATGTCTGAGCCTGCCGCTGGTAGTGACTTGCAGGGCTTGAAAATGCGCGCCAGGCAAGATGCTGATGGCTATGTGATTAATGGCTCGAAGACATTCATTACAAATGGTCAGCATTGTGACTTGATTGCGTTGGCGGCGCGAACCAACACCGAGGTTAAAGGTTCCAAGGGTACTTCGGTGTTTTTGTTTGATTGTAATACGCCGGGATTCAAGCGTGGCCGTAACCTCGAAAAAATCGGGCTACATGCATCTGATACTTCCGAGTTATTTTTTGAAGATTGTCAGGTTCCAGCAAGTGCGGTACTCGGGCAAGTCAACAAAGGTTTTACCATTCTCATGGGTGAGCTGCAGCGTGAGCGTCTGGCGATTGCTGTCAGCGCCATCGGTGCGGCGGAAGGTGTGCTGGAACAGACGATTGCCTATGTCAAAGAACGAGAAGCATTCGGGCAAACTATCGCAGATTTTCAAAACACCAAGTTTACCATTGCCGAGATTGCAACCGAAGTGAAACTTAATCGTGCTTTTATTGAGCAATGTAAACGCCAATTTATGAATGATGATTTGAGTGTCGCCGATGCCAGTATGGCTAAGTACGCCTCAACCGATATGCAGTATCGAATTGCGGACCGCTGTTTACAGTTGCACGGTGGTTACGGTTATATGAAAGAGTACGGCGTGTCGCGTGCGTATCTCGATGCACGAGTGCAGTGTATCTATGGCGGGACTAACGAAATAATGAAAGAAATTATTGGCAGAGATGTGCTGAAGTAACTTCAGTAGTGATCTGTAGCTACAACCTGGAGTAGAACATGAGTTATGAAACGCTTCGTTATGAAGTGCAAGATGGCATCCTGACCCTGACCTTAAATCGTCCGGATAATATGAACGCTTTTACCGTCACCATGGCAAACGAACTGGTTGATGCCTTTAACCGCGCTAGTGATGATGATGAAGTGGCGGCTGTTGTCGTGACGGGCGAAGGGCGTGCTTTTTGTGCTGGTATGGATTTAAGTGTTGACGGTAATGTGTTTGGCTTGAACCAGAAAATGCAGCCAACTCTGAAAGACTTGCAGGAGCGTGCCGATGACCCCGAGATGATCGACGGCGTGCGTGATACTGGCGGCAGGGTAGTGCTGGCAATCTACGATTGCAAGAAGCCGATAATTGCCGCGATTAATGGTGCTGCAGTTGGCATCGGCGCTACGATGACCTGTGCCATGGATATCAGGTTGGTGTCTGAGTATGCCAAAGTGGGTTTTGTGTTTAACAAAATAGGCATTACACCGGAAGCGTGTTCCACCTGGTTCTTACCTCGCATCATAAATATGCAAACCGCGCTGGAGTGGTGTTACACCGGTGAAATTCAGGATGCAGAGACTGTCGTTGAGGCTGGCTTTGCTAAAGCAGTGTATCCGGCTGAATCATTATTGGACGAGGCATATAAGCTGGCCGCTAAGTTCACCGGCCATAGTCCGGTCGCTATCGCGCTAACCCGTCAGATGATGTATCGCAATTCGGCGCAGGATCATCCAGTCAAAGCGCATGAGATTGATTCACTGGCTGTGTTTTATACCTGTGAAGATAGCGGAGCAGATGGTGTACCTGCTTTTTTAGAAAAGCGTACACCGAAATTCACTGGAGAAGCATCAACCGATATGCCTGATTTTTATCCATGGTGGCAGGACTAGCACTCAATAAAGAGAATAACCTATGAAAACCAGAATTACAGAGATGTTAAGTATTGAGCATCCAATCATTCAGGGTGGCATGCACTATGTGGGTTTTGCAGAACTGGCGGCGGCTGTTTCCAATGCTGGTGGTCTGGGTACGATTACCGGTTTGACGCAGAAGTCACCTGCGGAGCTGGCGAATGAAATTGCTCGATGCAATGACATGACTACCAAACCGTTTGCCGTGAATTTAACCTTTCTGCCAACTTTTCAAGATCCTGATTACCCGGGCTACATACAAGCCATTATCGATGGTGGTGTGAAGGTGGTAGAAACGGCTGGAAATAATCCGGCACAATGGTTGCCGATGTTGCAGGACAATGGCATTAAAGTGATACATAAATGTACGACGGTCAGGCATTCGCTCAAGGCACAATCGATAGGCTGTGATGCAGTCTCGGTTGATGGTTTTGAATGTGGTGGCCACCCGGGTGAAGATGATATTCCCAATATGATTTTATTACCGCGCGCAGCAGATGAGCTGGAGATACCCTTTGTTGCTTCCGGGGGTCAGGCTGATGGTCGCTCCCTGGTAGCCTCACTAGCTATGGGCGCAGATGGAATTAATATGGGTACACGTTTTATCGCAACCCAGGATGCGCCAGTACATGAGAACGTAAAGCAGGCGATCGTCAATGCCAGCGAGCTGGATACCCGATTGGTGATGCGACCATTAAGAAATACCGAACGCGTCTTGAACAACCCGGCAGCACAACGCATTCTTGAAAAAGAAGAGGCGCTGGGTAAAGACATCAAGATCGAAGACCTGCTGGATGAGGTGGCCGGCGTTTACCCCAAGGTTATGACTGACGGTGAAGTTGATGAGGGGGTTTGGTCTTGCGGTATGGTGGCGGGCTTGATTAACGATATCCCCACTGTTAAAGAACTAATTGATTCGATCATGGCTGAGGCCGAGTCGATCATTAATGATCGACTCGCCAAAGCGTTATAACTTGGTCAGTTTACTGTGCTGGTGCGCCGGGTAAATTATGATAGTAGTGTCCGGCCGTCATGCCACCATCTACTGCTAGTTCTGTTCCCATGCAATATCCCGCTTCATCTGATGCGAGATACAAAGCAGCATAGGCTACTTCCATCGGATCACCAGCTCGTTGTGCCGGGTAGGGCTTGAAGCCTTGATCAAACATTTCTCGTGATACGTTCATTTGATTCGCCAACGGGGTGTCGATGCCACCGGGATGTATTGAGTTAACCCGGATGCCGAGATGACCCAGCTCCAATGCTGTCGCTTTCGTGTATCCGCGTACGGCCCATTTTGATGCGCAGTAAGCACTCAGTGCATTGGCGGTAGACAAGCCGTCAGCTGAAGAGATATTCACTATCGAACCTGCTTTCTTCTCGATCATGTGTTTAGCAACAGTCTTGGTGCCAATCATTACGCCCATCACGTTAACATCGAGTATGGTTCGAATGTCTTCAATGCTTAAGTCCAACAGGCCAGCGAATTTTATGATGCCGGCATTGTTAACCAGAATGTCAATTTTCCCATTTGCTCCGATAACTGTAGCAACACATTCTTCCCATTCTTCAACGCTGGTTACGTCGAGATGAAGATAATGCGCTTCATTGCCTAGCTCGTTAGCCAATGCCTCGCCAGCATCATCCTGAATGTCTGCGATATAGACCGTAGCGCCTTCTTCAACGAAGAGTTTAGCGATGGCAGACCCCATGCCCGAGGCAGCGCCAGTTACGATGGCGGTTTTTCCTTTTAGTCGACTCATATGATGTCCTCTGAATTGTTTTGGGCCACTAGCTCAGGTGTGGATATTGACCCGAATTGGAAATATTGATTATTGTTCTATCTTATCTTAATTCGTAAAAATAACGAGAAAAAATACGCAAAAGGTCACAAGCAGCCGTAAAAATGATTATAATTAGCGATATTCAGTTAAAAAGTTAATCGTCACTGTTTCCCTTGGCAAATCTGTGTAACGGGCAATAGCGACGTCGGAGAAATGCTATGTCTGGAATCCTTGCTGGCTTGAAAGTCATTGAAATCAGTACCGGTACTGCCGGCCCTATGGTGGGTATGTTGTTGGCGGACATGGGTGCCGATGTGGTGCGCATTGAGCAACCCGGCGGAGATGAAGGTCGAGCCGAGATCAGTTTTAAAGTCTGGAATCGCGGCAAGCGTAGTGCGGAACTTGATCTTAATCAGGCGGCAGATCTCGAGGTAGTTAAAAATCTCTTGAAGGGTGCTGATATTTTTATTGATACCCATGAAACCCAGCGTGCCGCAAATTGGGGGCTGGATTACGACTCACTCTCTAAAGCTAACCCCGCGCTGATTCAGTTATCAATCACCGCTTATGGTGATGCGCCTGATCATCAGGGTAGGCCAGCCAGTGATGCGCTGGTTGCAGCGCGTACCGGTTTGCAGTGGGAGCAACGTGGATTCCCTCAAGGTGCTGTTAATCGTATGTCAGGTTTGCCTGATCCTTTTGAGGAACTGGAAGTGCCCTATGAGCAAGTTCAGGGCGCACCACGACCCGGACCATTGTTCTCGGCGTCCAAGTGGCCAAGCCTGGGTGCATTTTTTGCCGGTGTAGTTGGTGTTAACGCGGCACTCTATGTGCGGCATCGTACTGGTAAAGGTCAACTGGTTGAAACCTCATTATTGCGTGGTGCCTTAGCTGGTGGTGGTGCGGCCTGGTTACGTGCAGAGAAGCCGGATGCACCCATGTTTGATACCTGGATACTGGGTAGCAAATCCCCGAAAGGTCATTTTCAATGTGCCGATGATAAGTGGGTGCACAACTGGGTTCCGAATCCACGCTTTATCATCACGTCCGCTGAAGGCGATACGATCAATGCATCGCCGGATCTTTCGGTGCAAAACGATCCAGATCGTTTTGGAATCGGCCCGGAAGAGTTGTTAGTAATGAGTCATTACCAACCAATACTCGCTGAGGCCGTAAAAAAATTCCCTGTCGCAGACTGGGTAGATGCGGCAGCGGTTGCTGGTGTTACGATGCAACCGGTTCGTCCGGTTGAAGAGTCGCTGGTTGATCCACACTTCCTCAATGACGGTTGTGTAGTAGAGATTGATGATCCAGAGCATGGCCCTATGCGTCAAGTTGGTCATGCCTTTAATATGTCTGAGTTGCCTAACGAAATTTCCCAGCCAGCACCAGCACTGGGTGCACACACCGATGAGGTGAAAGCCGAGTCGCAAAAAACCGAGCAGAACAGTTTCTCATCAGTCACAGACAAGAACCAGCTCGCCAAGGGCGACGCGCCTTTAAAGGGTATTCGCGTGCTGGATCTTGGTTTAGCTGTTGCTGGTCCGTTCGGTGGTCAACAGCTGGCAGATCTGGGCGCAGAAGTGATCAAGATAAATGCCATGTACGACATGTACTGGCATAGCTGTCACATGGCATACATGTGTAACCGCGGTAAAAAGAGTATTGCGCTGAACCTGAAAGATCCTCGTGGTCTTAAAGTCTTGATGGATTTGATCGGCACTTCAGATGTGCTGTTGCACAACATGCGTTATGACGCAGCCGTCAGACTCGGTATCGACTATGACAGCCTGAAGTCTGAATACCCCGAACTGATTTATTGTCATTCACGCGGCTTTGAAAAGGGTAGTCCTCGTGAAAGCTTGCCGGGTAACGATCAAACTGGCGCTTGTCTGTCCGGTATCCAGTGGGAAGATGGTGGTATGTCACGTGGTGGCAAGCCTATCTGGTCGCTCACCTCGTTTGGTGATACCGGCAACGGCTTCCTTTGTGCGGCCGGAGTGGTTAGCGCACTTTATCATCGTGATGTGACCGGTAAGGGTCAGATGGTAGATACCTCAATTATTAATGCGTGTTTGTTGAATACATCTTACGCGGCAGCCAAGCCCGATGGCAGTGGCTTTGAGCGTGATCAACTCGATGGTATGCAGTTTGGAATGCACGCTGGTTATCGTCTGTATGAAGCACAAGATGGTTGGTTATGTATTGATGTTGGTAAAGATGATGAGCGCTGGAACAGATTGTTTAATGCGCTGGATATTGATGGCAGTGCCTGGTCAGATACCAATGCCCGTGCCCATCATGATGAAGACATTATAAACAAGCTTAGCGAGGCAATTAAAGCATTGAGCGTGGCAAAAGCTTTTGAGACTCTGGATCAAGCCGGCGTTGCGTGCGAGATTTCCAATCATGAGGCGATCTTTGGCATGCTGGAAGAGCCCTGGTACAAAGAGGGTAATCGTATCGCCGAGTTTGACCACAGTCTGGTTGGCAAGATTGAGCTTACCGGCTTGCTCACCGATTATTCTGAAACGCCGGGCAAGATCGACCTGGCTCCTTTAATAGTGGGTGATTGCACCACAGAGATTTTACAAGAGCTTGGTTACAGTGAAGAAGATATTGCAACCTTCTCTGGAGAAGGAGCGGTGTTAGTAGCTGGTAGTGGTGATGGTACTGCCAATCCCTGGGGTCTGTAGCTCAGAGAGTCTCTAAACGACTAATTTATAGGCGAATGTTTCGTCTTGTTCATAAATCTGTGATGGATAAACTATGAAAAGAATGGATCCAGTTAGAACTGTCGACAATGCATTTTTCTGGGATGCAGCCGAAGCTGAGCGTTTGGACATACAAGCCTGTGAAGCATGTGATGTATTGTGGCACCCACCACGCCCCATGTGCCCCAAGTGTCACTCAACTGAATTAACGCCTCGCACAATGTCGGGTAAGGGCAAGCTCTATAGTTGGAGTATGCCAATTCATCCGCCCGCGTGGGGTTTTGAAGAGCCACCAATAGTCGCTTTGATTGATCTGGATGAAGGGGTTCGGCTAGTTTCGAATCTGGTTGGGGTTGATCCTGAATCAATCACTAATGACATGCCCGTTACTGTTGGATTTGCTGAAACCCCAAAAAGTAAAGTGCCGTTTTTTACCGCAGCTGATTCGGGAGGATCTGAATAATGAAAAACAGACCTTCACATGCAGTCATTGCTGGTATCGGCCAGACTGAGTTCTCCAAAGAGTCCGGTCGTAGTGAACAACAGCTGGCAGCCGAGTGCATCAAAATGGCGCTGGACGATGCCGGCATTGCTGCCGCAGATGTCGATGGTGTGGTGACCTTTACGCTGGATAACTCTGATGATGTCAGTACCATGCGCAGCCTTGGTTTTGATCAGCTTAATTATATTTCCCGTTTGCCACACGGCGGTGGTGCGTCAGTAGCAACATTGGCACATGCACAAGCAGCCATCTTGTCGGGCACATCAGAAGTGGTTGTCATCTGGCGCGCCATGAATGAACGTTCGCAATATCGTTTTGGACAGCCGCAACAGCAGATTCCAGTCAATGCCTCCGGTTCAACTTTCGCCGAATGGTGTATGCCGTTTGGCGCGCAGTCACCAGCCTCATGGGAAGGAGTGGTTGCACAACGCTATATGCATCAGTATGGGGCGACCAATGAAGATTTTGGCTCTGTCAGTGTCACATTACGAAAGCATGCAGCAACCAATCCGAATGCGTGGTTTTATGAAAAGCCGATTACCATAGAAGATCATCAGGCCTCACGCTGGGTCGTTGCTCCAGCAATACGTCTGCTGGATTGTTGTCAGGAAAGTGATGGTGGTGTGGCAATTATTGTTACTACGCCGGAGCGTGCAAAAGACCTGAAGCAGACGCCCGTGTATTTACGCGGTGCGGTGCAGCGACTGCCATTCGAGCACGAAATTATTTCAGACTATTACTACGCTGATGATATTACCCGTCAGGATATTTACAGTACGACGGCAAAAGATCTGAAAGAGCAGAGTGGTATTGCGCCGCAAGAAACACAAGTGGCAATGATTTACGATAACTTTACTCCGCAAATATTCTCTCAGCTCGAAGGCTATGGCTACTGTGGTGTTGGTGAAGCGAAAGACTACATTAAAGATGGTCACCTTGAGTTGGATGGCTCAAGCCCACTCAGCCCTAATGGCGGTCATATTGGCGAAGGTTATATCCATGGCTTGAACCTCATGACTGAGGGCATTCGTCAAGTACGAGGTAGTGCTGCCAATCAGGTCAAGAATGTTGACTCTGTTTTTCTTGGTGCCGGTGTTGGTGGCGCCATCATAGCCAAAGGTCTCGATTAACTTTAGTGGACCTGCCTGCCTCATCAATCAGCCCGGATACGTTGCAATCAATCCAGTTAAAGATTGACGGTATCTCCGTGTCATTAATGATCCCGCCACAAGATCAGTTCAATGGCCGGGTACTCTATTGCTTGCCCGGTGGCGGAATGTCTGCCAAGTACTTTGATCTGGGTGGTGAAGACAAACCGAGTTACAGCTTTGCCCGTTATTGTGCTGCACGCGGTTCATTAGTCGCAGCCATTGATCCGGTCGGTGTGGCTGACAGTGAAGGGCCTGAAGACAGTTACGCGCTCTTTCCCGATCAAATAGTGCAGCAATATCTCGAGACAGTGAAGGCATTGCGTGCTGGATTCGCTGCGGGTGATCTTCACCATGATCTGGCAAAAATTGATGCCCAGGTTGAAATTGGTGTAGCACACTCAATGGGAGCTGCACTGACACTCATGGCGCAGGCGGTAGAACATCCATTCGATGCTTTAGCGTTAATTGGCTTTGGTACCAAAGGTTTGCCGCAAATGCTGGATGAGGATGAACAAGCTGTTGCTGATGATCGTGAAAAAATCATTGAGCACTTGCCACAATTTGCGCGCAAGCGTTTTGCCAATAGGCAATACCCCAGAATACCTGATGCGCATCATGAGCCGAGTGAGGCAACCGAGGTTTTGAAAGAAGCGGCCGATGTGTTGCTGCCTTTGTCTGCTGTGTTATCGATGTTTCCCGGCAATGTGGCGGTTGAAGCAGCGCAAGTACGTTGTCCGGTCTTTCTTGGGGTGGGTGATCGGGATATGACTGGTCCGCCACATGATTTACCCAATGAATACCCGCTAAGTCGTGATGTGACTCTGTACGTGGTCGAGGAGTGTGGTCATCACGGATTTGTAGCCGATACACGCGAAGAATTCTTCGCTAGAATGAGCAACTGGATTAACCAAATTAATTGATCTTTGATCGGAGGATGTATGTCAGGAATGATCCTGAAGCTTGGCGCTAAATTACAGAGCGCTGTTTGTGATACCCAGATTATGGTGTTAACCGCGCCAAAAACTGAACTCGACTTGCGCTGCGGAGGCGTGCCTATGTATGTCGCCGGGGAAGATTCGGTTGAGGGCGATGCCAATGAGTCATTAATGACTGAAACTCTGACAGGCAAGCGCTATGTCGATGCCGACGAAAGCATGGAATTTTTATGCACTAAAGGTGGTGCTGGTGGTTTGAGCCTGGGTGATCTACCGCTTGAGATCAAACAACCTAAAGCTTTACCTTCTTCAGACTAGTCAGTCTGTTCAGCTAACAAGAACGCCCCGATGAATACCGGATTAATTCTGCAGATGGCAGCTGATGGTTTTAGCGATCGTGTCATTGTCAGTATTGATGATAGAGAGATGACTTTTGGTCAGCTGCAGGAGCGTGCTCACAATGCGGCTGGCTGGTTGTTAGAGAAAGGCTATCAGCGGGTAGCGTATCTGGATACAGTCAGTGAAGCGTTTCCGGTAATGATCTTTGCAGCTGGTATTGCTGGTATTCCTTTTGTGCCTCTTAATTATCGTCTGGCAAAAGAAGAACTGGATGCCTTGTTGGCACGAGTTGAAAACGCAGTGCTCATTAGTAGTGAGTCCTATACCTCACCATTGAATGTTCCGGACGGGATGACAACGATATCAGCTGATGAGTTTATGAGTTTTCCTGCTGGTAATGCAGAGTTTCCAGATGTCAGTCCCGACGCGATTGCCGTAGAGTTATTCACCAGCGGTACAACTGGCACACCAAAGGCGGCTTTGTTGCGCCATGAAAATTTGATGTCTTACATTCTGACTGCTGTGGAATATGCATCAGCGGGTGAAAATGATGCCAACATCATTACTGTACCGCCTTATCATATCGCTGGAATCTCAGCGGTATTAAGTTCCAGCTATGCCTGTCGTCGTATGATTCAACTGCCAGACTTTACGCCGGAGTCCTGGCTTGATTTGGCGCGTAAAAACAATATTTCCAACGCATTTTTAGTGCCAACTATGTTGAGTCGCATCATTGATTATTTGAATGAAAAAAAGATTGATCCAGAATTACCAGCACTAAAGTCATTAGCATATGGCGGTGGCAAAATGCCGCTGGCTACTATTCAAAGTGCGATGCAGATATTTCCAGAAGTGTTATTTACTAATGCGTATGGTTTAACCGAGACCAGCTCAACCATCACGTTGTTAGGGCCAGATGAACATCGGCAAGCTGCTGAATCTGATGATCCACAAGTGCAAAAGCGTTTGACCTCGGTCGGTGTACCTTTACCCACCATCGAGTTGCAAATCCGTAGTGAGTCGGGTGAAGGGCTTCCAGCTGGTGAGGTTGGTGGCGTTTACGTGCGTGGTGATCAGGTTGCTGGTGAATATCGAGGCAAAGGACAGCTGCTGGATGCTGAGGGTTGGTTTGAAACCAAAGACATGGGATATCTGGATGAGGGTGGTTATTTGTTTCTGGGAGGCCGGTTGGATGATGTGATTGTCCGTGGCGGCGAGAATATATCTCCGGGCGAAATAGAGCGCGTCATGCAACGGCATGATGCAGTGACCGATGTGGCTGTAGTAGCGATTGAGTCGGAAGAGTGGGGTGAAACGGTTGCTGCTGTGGTCGTAGCTGAAGCCGACGAGAGTTTGACCACTGAGCTACAAGAATTGGTAAAAGCAAACCTTCGTTCATCGCGCGTGCCTGAAAAAGTAATGTACAAAACAGAATTACCCTATAACGAAACCGGAAAATTATTGCGTCGTGTTTTGCGTCAGGAATTGTCAGACGCAATTGCTAGCGGCACTCTGTAGTTTTTCGTGAGTTGGATTAAGACATTTGCTGCGCAATACGCGTCTGGCTTGTTGAATGATGAATCTCCTGATTGTAAAAACTTCCTTTCAAAACTAAACCTGGATCATCCTGCCTTAAGTTGGCGGCGTTGTGGTGCCATGTCTCAAACTGGTTTAGCAGATGGACAAGCTTTAATGTCTCCAGCTCCGTTGTCTGCTTGTGCCGATGGCGCGTTTGCTGCTTTTCAGTATTTAGCAAGCCACTCTGTAGCAGAGAAATCCCTGCCTGTTCATTCAATACGTGGTTCCATATTGCTTGGTGAGCGCGCTCAGTACACCGGTTGGACTCGTGCTGGTGACGTGACATTGGGTAGTGCTTGTCGCTTACTCGAATGTGCTGATGGTTATCTCGCAATTAACCTGCCCAGAGATGAGGACTGGCCGCTGGCACAAGCCTGGTTGGAGCATGAGTTATCTGGCTGGGATGAGGTGGCAGAGCTGATACGAAACAAAAATAGTGAAAAATTAATCGGCAGGGCTCGAGAGTTGGGTCTTGCTGTCAGTACTGCTGAGCCACTATTTAATACTGGTTCACTTCCAGTGCTTGATAGTCTGGAGGAGTCATTACGACACGAAAAAAAGACTGCGCCATTGGTTATCGATTTATCCGTGCTTTGGGCCGGTCCTTTAGCAGCCTCATTACTGCAACACGCGGGTGCTCGTGTAATCAAAGTTGAAAGTGAGCAACGCCTGGATGGCGCGCGCGAAGGTAACAAAGAGTTTTATGAGATGCTCAATCAAGGAAAAGAGACCTTGCTGCTCGATTTAAAAAGTAAGTCAGGAATTACTGCGCTATCCAAGCTCATACAACAAGCCGATATTGTGATCGAGAGTTCACGCCCCAGAGCACTCAAACAGCTGGGAATTGATGCTGATCAGTGTGTTGCAAACAACCCCGAAATGGTATGGCTGTCTATTACGGCATACGGCCGGCAAGAGCCTAACGCAAACTGGATTGGTTTCGGTGATGATGTCGGGGTGGCAGCAGGCTTGAGTACAATGCTGCAAGAACTAACAGGCGAGACGATCTTTTGTGGTGATGCGATAGCTGATCCACTTACGGGTGTGCATGCCGCTTTATATGCTTATCATCAACATCTCAGTGGTAATGGTGGCGTGTTGGATGTTGCTATGCATGCAGTAGTGAGACATTGCATTGAGAGCGCTGTAGTAGGTGAGAGTGAATATGCTGCCTGGAGTGCAATAGCTAATGCAGATGCTGAGGATTTGTATGCCTTACGTGAAGTTTATGCTGGTGTCGAAGAGGCTGGTGCGCAAACTGAAAAAATACTGAACGAGTTTAACCTTAGTTAAGTTGGATTTTATCAACCAGCCCAATTTCCAGGGCGCGTTTTACTTTTATTTTTTTGCCGCTCAAACAAATCTCTGAGGCATGTTGTCTGCCGATTCTTTTTACCAGACTCACGCAGCCGCCAGCGCCAGGTATTAAACCAAATTTGAGTTCGGGTAACTGAAAGAAACTATCACCTGCTGCCACAATCGTATCAGCAAATGCAGCCAGCTCTATGCCGGCGCCAATACAGGCGCTATGTACGTGAGCGGTGATTTTCATTTTACTGGCACACCTCGCCAGTTTTTTTCCGGGTAAGCGCAAGGATCTGACCAGGTGTCCGGTAACAGCATCTGGTGTCTGCCCGAATTCTTCAAGATCTCCGCCTGTGCTGAAACAAGCGCCATTGCCACTGATACTAATATGTTCGATCTCGTCATCCAGCAAGGCCAGATCAAAGGCTTCACAGAGTGCGTCACGCATTTCTATCGAAATAGCATTACGTCGAGAAGCTCTGTTGAGTCGCAAGCTCAGTATGTTCTTATGTCGTTCAATGATTACTGGTGGCCCCTGATCAGTTATTGGCGTTGTCGTGCTTTGATCATGGTTTTCTAACCAGTGCTGGTACTCGGGCCCGCCTTGCAAGCTGGCATAAGCAAGCGATTCGATCAGAAGCCCGTCTTGCCAACTGGCATGTTCAACTGCGCGCAGGGTTTGTACTAATACGCTGGCAGCCATAGGGTGCTGGTCAATATTCTTGATCATGGCATCCAAAGATGCTTCTTCATCTACTATTACGTCACACAGATTGCTGGCGCTTTCGGGTATCGGTCCAACACCAAGCACCGGGCAGGGTAGAGTCGAGTGACTACTGATGTCAGACACGTTGCCAAAAGATACTGCATCCACGATCAGATACGGTGTATCCGATAACGGTCCAAGCTCATCGTGATTACCCGCGAGGTAGTGTGGTAGTAGATTTGGGTCAAGATGCAACATAGCTATTCATGTTAATCGAATCAGCTGCAAAAGGTAACATCCGTTGTAGTGCTGGATTAGTCATAATCGTATATCTACACGAAAATTCTACGCAAACTGCTACATTTCGGTCGGTTTTATGTCCATTTCGTCAATATTAATATAGAATAATGAGCATATTGAGTCGTAATTAATATCGTACAAGTACATCTACCGGAGGCAAGCAACATGAGTGTTGTTGAAAAATATATTCTTGGATCAGCCCATCTAGAGCGCTGTCCTTTCCCAATCCCTTATGGCTGGTTCTTCGTTGATTTTGGTGAGAACCTTGAGAAGGGTGAACACAAAATGGTCAACATGCTGGACCAGGAGTGGATTGTATTCCGAACTGAGTCTGGGGATGTTGGAGTTACCGATCCATTCTGTCCGCATCTGGGTGCGCATATCGGTCACGGTGGTAAAGTGGTTGGCGAGTCGATTCGTTGCCCGTTCCATCATTGGGAATATAACAGTGAAGGCTGGTGCACCAAGATTCCATACGCGAACAAAATGCCTCCCGTGTGTGAGCGTGAGCCGGTATTAAGAGCACTTCCTGCCGTTGAGAAATATGGGTTGATTATGTGTTGGTACCACCCGCGTAATCTTGAGCCAATGTGGGAGCTACCAGATATGCCTGAATTTGAACCGGGGAATGATACTCATGTGACCCCGCGTCGCTATCACAGTGAAATCAATACCGCGATTCAGGAACTGGCAGAAAATGGTGTTGATAATGCCCACTTACGCTTCTTGCATGGTGCTCCGGAAATTCCAGAGCTGGATGTTGACGTAGATGGTCACGAGTTAAAAATTGGTATGGATGGCGGTGACATGAGGGTTCATCAGTATGGTCCTGGCCTGGCAACTTTTGTGATGTTCAAAGAAGGTATTACAGCCAAGATGTTGAGCTTTAGTGTGCCGATAACCAAAGAACAATCACACATGAACATGATGTTTACGCATGAGAAGTATCCTGAGGGTACTAAAGAGGCGATGGTCGCTAGTGCGATTGTTGATCATATGATCGGTGAATCGGAAGGTGAGGAAAGTGCCGGTTTTGATGCAGTTGATATGCCAATCTGGAACAACAAGAAGTATCGTCAAAAGCCAATCCTTTGTGATGGCGACGGACCTATCTTGCGCTTCCGTAAATACTTCAAGCAATTTTATGATGGTGCGGAAAACTAAAGCTTGGCGGTAGTTATTATAAGGCGGCCAGTGGCCGCCTTTTTTATGAGCTTGTATTTAGTGTTGTGACTCTGGAGTAGTAACTTTCATGCCATCCATATCCGGTTTAATCGATATCTGGCAGGATAGACGTGAGTTGGTGCTAACGTCTTCGGCAAAATCCAGCATATCTATTTCCAGTTCGCTAGCCGGCTCCAGCTTCTCCACAAAATCATCTTCGATATAGACGTGACAGGTCGCACAGGCACAGCCACCGCCGCAGTCGGCATCTATTCCAGGTACGCTATTGTTTACAGCAGTTTCCATCAGGCTGTCGCCATCAGTGGCTTCAATATTGGTAGTTGTCCCGTCGTGGGTAATAAATACTATTTTTGTCACGGTATCCTCTTTAAATCATGTGTTTATATTATTAGCGAAGCAGGCCTTCACTAATAATGAGTTTGCGTACTTCTGTGGTGCCAGCGCCAATTTCGAGTAACTTGATTGAACGGTATAACCGATTTACTTCTGATTCCCAGATATAGCCACTACCACCATGTATCTGTACCATTTCATCCAGTACTTTATTGGCTGTATTGGCAGCATACATAACTGACGCTGCAGTCTGGGTATGAATTTCACCACGGCCGCCTTCGCCCTCGGCAATTTGATCAGTAGCTGACAATACCTGATAGGTATAGCTACGCATGGTTTCCACCCACACATACATATCGGCGATCTTGGATTGAATCATCTGGAAGTTGGCAATCGGCTGGCCGAACTGTTCACGTGTTTTAGCGAACTCGATTGAAAGCTCTAACGCCCGCTCACTGACGCCAAGTAAAATTGGTGAGATCATGGCGCGTTCAAAATCAAGACCGCTCATGACAACCTTGTGTCCCTGGTGTTCATCACCGACCAGGTTTTCTGCGGGGACTTCACAGTTATCAAAAACCAGCTCTGCCGTCTGACTGCCACGAAAACCCATCTTGGTTAATTTTTGCGCCACACTAAAACCGGGGAAATCTTTTTCGACGATAAAGGCTGAAATTCCTTTACTGCCTCTATCCGGTTCGGTCTTGGCATACACGAGTAATACATCAGCGACAGGACCATTGGTTATATAGAGTTTGCTACCAGTTAGTAGGTATTGATCACCTTTCTTTACTGCTTTAGTACGCATGGACCCGAGAGCATCGGAACCCGCGCCGGGTTCAGTCAGACCTAATGCACCGATGTGTTCACCA
>CALISW010000253.1 GCA_938041655.1 uncultured Thiotrichales bacterium
ATGACAATATAGCGCTCAATCTCCGATATCACATCAGATTCAGGCATACCGGTATTATCCATCATGTATTGAATGGCTTCTTCGCGGATCCAGCGTTTGGCATGGATACCAGTATCAACCACCAATCTGACTGCGCGGAACAGCTCTGCCTGAAGTCGCCCAATGTTATCAAATGGATCGTCCTGGTAACCCATCTCCCATGCCAGTTGTTCCGTGTATAGGGCCCACCCTTCTGTGTATGCAGTAAATATCGGGATCTTGCGGAATAAGGGCAAGCCTTTTAACTCCATATTCGCTGCAATCTGGAAATGATGCCCGGGTATTCCTTCGTGATATGCGAGAGTGCGCATGCCGTACTTAGGCGTGGCCTTGATGTCATATAGGTTGGCGTAGAATCGACCGGGGCGTGAACCATCGATTGCCGGAAATTCATAGTAAGCGCCTGGCGAGGTTTTCTCTTTAAATTCAGGTATGCGAATTACCTCGATACCTGCTTTGGGGCGCATTGTGAAATATTCACTCATGCCCTCATCGATTTCATTAATAATCGTTTGGTAGTCCTCGAGAATTTGTGCACGCCCGGCATCACTATCCTCGTAGTAAAACTCGGGCTTGGCAGCCATTTCTTCGATCGCCGCTGTGAAACCTGCACTGATGTCATACCCTTCGCCCTCCAGAATACTCAGGATCTCTGACTGGATTCGATCGACTTCTGACAGACCAAGGTTATGGATATAGTCGGCTGAGTAATTTGTGGTGGTATACGACTCAAGCGCGAGACGATACGCCTCGTCACCATCAGGCAACTTCCAATAGCCGTCATCTGTTGTTGCCGCCGACTCTAGTTTTGCAAAATAATCAATCAAGATTTGATAGGCGGGATGAACCGAATTAACGATCTCTGTTTTTGCACGCGCCAGTAAATCATCTGCCTCATCTGAACTGATTTTTTTTGTTTCAGATATTTTTTTCTCCAGAGAGCTGTACAGAATATTTTCTTCAACCGGTTCAGCAATGAAATTACGCATTTCTTCCAGTACCCGCTCGATCACAAATTTGGGCGGGATGATACCCAGCTCTTCTCGTTTCATCAGACCTTCCATATTCTGACTGAACTTGGTAGTTACTTTATTCAGTCGCAAAATATAGTTTTCAGCATCTTCGACGGTCTTAACCTGATGGGCAGATTCCATAAAACTGGGGTAGCCATTTTGCAAGCCAAATAATTGATTGACCGGGTAAGAGTGAAAACGGAATTTTTCAGCCTCAGCGCCTTGATTCAGTAAATAAGTAGCAATCTCTTTTGACAAGCGTTGCGCGTCATCCAGATCTTCATCTTCATAATTTTTTAGATCTTCAGTTACTCGGTGCATAACCTCGTATATTTCATCTTCAGCCGCCAGGCTACCGTCATCCAGCTCGGCGTTATGAGACTTGATGCCAACTGATTCAAGAAAACCCAGCTGGGTTAACATTTCAGGTGATTTAAAACCCACTTTTGCCAATTCCCGATTGAGAAAATTATTAAAGAAAAATGGTTTTTTGGCGTACCACTCATGCGCAGCAAAACTGCAACCAAGTAATAAAAGAATCAAAAACAGCAGGAAAAACCATTTCAATATTTTTTTTATCATTGCCGTCACTCCAGAGAATTTTTATTGTCTTATTTATAGGAAGCAAATACTGTACCAATAATATACTGAATATAACTGATTGTTTTTATTACGACAGAATTTCTTGAATAACAACAAAATGTAAAAGATACCCGTTTTTTGGACATCTTATCCGAAAGCGGACAGTGACCGATTTCTGTATTAGCACTTAGTGCTATGCGTTATTCAAATTCAAGCCTGACCAGAGGAAATTAATAATCTTAGAAAAACTATAAACGCTCACCATTTCGATTAATTGCATCAACTTGTTGAGCATCCGGGTCTTCATCAATAGTAGGAATCCAGGGCGCCAGACAATTTCGATCTACAACGCAAGGATCAGTCAAGGTTTCTAGGAACTCAACCAGCTGATTAACCTCATTATTGTTTAGATTAATGTTCTCCAATGCATCCGGGTCATTTTGATTGCGCTCTTGCTGGATCTTACGCACTGCGTCGAGTGAATTTTGTCTGGCATCAGGATATAAATCTTCGCAATTTTGAACCTGACTAAACTGATCGAGCTCACACCAGCCTCCGTCATCGAAGAAATCATTAATCTGGTTAGCATTAGGATTATCATAATGGTCGACCATTTCTCTTAGCGTTTCATAAGCACCTGAGTGGCCATATGGAGCTGTTACTGCCACATTCAATAAAGCTGGAGTTCTGAATTTGAAGCGATCATTTGCGTTTGCGGTTATATTTTCCCGACCGAAATCGGCATTATTGGTATTGCCCTTGCCGGGTCCAAACTGAGGCATGCCTATATTATGTGGACGCTCATCAGTGAAAAAATCACCACTGTGACATTGAACGCAGCCTCCTCCTCCCTGATCAGCATCGGTCAAAAACAGGATCGCTCCGTTTTTAGCCTGATCCGATATGGCATCGTTATTCCCTTCAACATATTCTTTCCAAGGGTTATTAATAAACACTTGCGAGCGCTGATAAGCAGCAATTGACATGGCAATATTTTCAAAGCTAATCAACTCTGCTGCAGGTTCACTACTTACAAATGCAGTCTGAAATTCTATATACCATTGGTTTATGTCCAACTCACCAGCTCCATTAGCATAGTCTCCTATGCGAGCCGCAAGATGATTTCTCACAGAATTATTATCATTGCCGGCTTCAAAGACGCCTCTCATTTCCTCGACAGAAGTAACCGGGAAACGCGCTTGTGCCATTACCAGATTATCACCGGCATTGGGATCAGGAATCAAAAAGCCTGTATCAGGTGTACTAATCCCGGAACCTGCGCCATTTGCTCCAGGCGTAGCATTGTCACTTTCTACCCTGCTATCCCAGAACAAACTGTGATCCCAGAGACCTGCGTTAAAGGTTGTCGGTGCGTTTCTGGGAACTTCAGGTATACCCGCTGAGTTTCTGCGACCAGGACCCAGCAAGTCAGGATCCAGTGCATCTATTCCGATCGATAAAGATAAACCATCAGCACCACCTAAAGTCGGATGGTGACAACTTACGCAGGCTACATCCATGTCACCACCCAATGCTTTGGTAAAAAACAGTTTTTTTCCGAGCTGTGGCAGAGGATCTGTGATGCTTGGCAGGTCTCGACCCACTGCCGGATTACCTGTTAAACCATGCTCTTCAATCAAATCACGCAACTCCACATCCAAGGGATCATCTGCTGGTACCGGGTCTGGTGTTACTGGCGGGGTGTTGTTATCAGTTTCAACTAAATTCAACGCCTGATTGTTTTCACTCGAACCACCGCAGGCAGTGAGTGCAACAAACACAAGTAAGATGAAAATAACATTGTCCTGGATTCTGTTCATGGTTTTCCTGTCTACAAGTTCCGGTAACGTCATTTGCTCAATAAAATGTGGAGCAAATGCGAAGTCTTTCAGGAGATATGAACGGATCTGTCCTAATGGCAGCAAGCAAGCGATTAACGGTTGATGTGGCTTAATTGATCAAAAAAGGGAGATTCAAAGGAGTTGATATAGACTATACAGACGACCACATACTCGAGACTCGTGTCTTTGCTATTCTTGTATGATGAAAATGCGTGTTTGGCACAAACTGTTTATGGCAATTTTTACTACCAGTTTATTATTGGTAGTAATAACACTGGTATTGACTCGTTTTAGTTTTAATCGAGGCTTTGTCGACTATTTAAACACGCTTGATATTAATCGTTCACAACAATTAGTCGTGGCCTTGCAGGATCACCATGCCACAGACTCGGAGTGGGCGACACTAAAAAACAAACGTAGAGTATGGGGCAATCTGGTTCAAGAATACTGGCAATCCTCTGAAGCTGACAGCTTCGTCAAACCTCCCCCGGGAGAGGACGGGTTTCACCAGCGACCACCGCCAAGGCACAAACAACGAGGGAATCGGCCACCACCCAGAAAGCCACTAGACAGGCAACGCCGCTTCGTTGATCTTACCTTCGTAGACGAAAACGGTGAATACATTTCTGGTGCGCGCAACGAACGAAAAAACAAACTTGAAATTCCTGTTACCAAAAATGATGAGTTAATTGGTACATTGATTGTGTGGCGATCACTCGATCTGAGCGAATCAAACAGTGATGCTGACAATCAATTTATTAGTCAACAAAAGAAATCATTGCGCTGGATAGCATTAATGGCGACCTTGTTTGCCCTGCTTGTGTCACTATTACTCTCGAAAGTATTACTCTCACCATTACAGGCACTGTCAACAGCAACTCGTAAATTTGCAGATGGTGATTTCTCCACACGTGTAGACCTGCACAGTAAAGATGAGTTTGGCAACCTTGTGAATGACTTCAATAGTATGGCCACCAAATTGGAGAGACACCGGGATGCGCGTAGACAATGGACAGCAGATATATCACATGAACTGCGAACCCCTCTTACTATTCTCGCTGGAGAAATTCAGGCGATAAGAGACGGTATACGACCAATGAATGAAGATTCAATTTCATCACTGGATACCGAGATATCAAGACTGAATAAATTGGTCGATGATCTATACGATTTGTCTCTGGCAGATTCAGAATCGATGACTTACAAGAAAACCTCTCAGGATATGCGCAAAGTAGTTGAGGATTGTTTTGCGAATTTTAAAATCGAGGCACAGGAACAGAATCTGGAACTAAGCTATGAACTACCAGCAGCAGCGGTTCAGGTGAACATAGACCCTGACCGCATGGCGCAACTAATAAATAATTTGATTAAAAACAGCCTCAGATATACCGATGCTCCGGGACGAATCAATATTTCTTTAAAGACCGATCAGGACCGCGCCGTACTCAGTATCTCTGACTCTGCACCGGGAGTAACTGATGCTGATCTTCCAAAAATATTCCAACGCCTTTACCGGACTGATGAATCCCGCAGCCGGAAAAATGGTGGGGCGGGATTGGGCTTGTCAATCTGCCATAAAATTGCAGAAGCACATAATGGAACGTTAGTCGCTGAACATTCCGCACTGGGCGGCGTAAAAATGAGTTTACAGATAGGACTGGTATGAATAAATTGATTTTGATCATCGAGGATGAAGAAAAGATTGCGCAACTTCTCGTTGATTATCTGCAGCGGGATAACTTCGAGACCAAAGTACTTTTAGAAGGTAGCAACGCCATTTCCACTATTCGTGAAAGCAAACCGGATTTGATATTGCTGGATCTTATGCTTCCCGGAAAAGACGGAATTACTATTTGTCGCGAACTCAGGGAATTTTCTGATATTCCGGTAATCATGACAACTGCACGTATCAGTGACATCGACCGCATACTTGGATTGGAATTAGGTGCAGATGACTATATTTGTAAACCTTTCAATCCACATGAAGTGATGGCGAGAGTGAAAGCTGTTTTACGTCGTAGTGGGCAAGTTGCCGTAAATACCGACGAGCAGGTAAGTTACCAGAACCTGGAACTGAATAAATCCACCTTTAAAGCCCATTACAATAACGATTTAATCGAGCTCACTGCAGTAGAATTCAGAATGCTCTACTTACTCGCTGAACAACCCGGGCGTGTATTTACTCGCGAACAACTAATGAACAACGCGTATACCGATGACAGGATTGTTGAAGATCGCACCATTGATACCCACATAAAAAATTTAAGACGTAAACTGTCGGTAGAACCAGATAGTGCAGAGTTAATACATTCTGTTTATGGCGTCGGGTACAGGCTGGAATAACTCCTGAAGAACTTCATTTTCTCTGCCGAATTTCTCCGTGTTTCTCGCCTAGAGTAGTTTCTACTTAACAACTTAAGGAAAAACTCATGAAATCCAATACTACTATAGCTATATTCGTCGCAATCCTTGCATTGCTGATGTCAGGCACAATCCTGGCAAAACCCGGTGACAATAAACATCGCAAAACCCCCGAGGCTGCCTTGAATGCGTGCGCAGACCTGACCGAGAACGCCGCCTGCAGCTTTACAAACCGAAAAGACAAACAGGTTTCTGGTGTGTGCCTGGTAACACGGAATGATGATCTGGCATGCGCATCAGAAGCCAGGCAAGCCAGAATGGAAAAACGCCAGCAAAAGCAAGCGGCAAGTTTGGCTGCGTGCGCTGGACTGGCGTTGGAAGACAGTTGTGCAGTGACAAACCCTGCAGGTGAAGAACGTTTAGGTAGCTGCAATATGAACAGAAATGAAGAGCTTGTCTGTCGCATCTCCCGCCCGGATCGGCCAAAGGGAAATCGTAACGGTAGTGAGAGCTAAGTGAAACGAAGGCTTATTAATGAGCGTAGTGACTAATTACTACGCTCATTGTTCAATACTTGAAACTGATCGTTGTAATCAAAACTAATTGATACAAGCCTGTTCTCACTATACTGCCTTGAAACCATGCGTGTTGGATAACCATAGATAGGATGATAATCCACCTCCAAAAACAAACCCGGTTCGGATTTCATAACCTCTAACATCTCCCGGATACTCTTGAATGCTTTGTTAAAACCGCCATAGTAATTTGCCTCGTAGCCTGGATCATTTTCATAATATGAATAGGAATAGGTATTATTTTTGATTTGAATGATTGCGCCAATCAGCTTCTCTACATCAGGCTCTTTTTGTGACTTGGAGAAAACCTTTGGGAAAGGGTTGTAGGGATTGTCGCTTCGACCAGAGCTTTTGGACCGGTATTGATAATCCGTGATTTTTTTCGATTGCCACAAATTTTCAGCAACGGTAAGTCTGGAATCGTGTTCGTCAAGGTTGGAAGCGGGCGGGATACTACTGCAAGCTATCAGGAACAATGACAAACACAGCAAAATAACTTGACGCCTCACGAGCTTAGTTATCCGCAAGCTGTGTGACGGCATCCTGATCAAGTTCAGCTTGCTGTGTTTCTATCCAATTCTCGACCTCAAAGTTAATTTCTTCTGCAGATTTGTCGCTGGTTGTGATCAGTGGACCGATTCGTATCGTGATTAATCCTGCTTGCTTGATAAAGCCTGCTCTAGGCCAGAAATGACCCGCATTATGTGCAACCGGAAGGATCGGTTTGCCCGTTTTTTCTGCGAGTAACGATCCACCTGTCTTGTAGCGTTTTTTAGTACCAGCAGGAACCCGGGTTCCTTCTGGAAAAATCATGATATTCATTCCTTGGGCCATGCGTTTGGTACTCTGCTCTATTACCTGTTCCAGTGATGACACTTCAGATGAACGATTGATGGCAATGGGTCGAATCGCCCATAAAGCCCAACCGAAAAATGGAACCCATAATAATTCGCGTTTAAATACCCATAAATGCGGTGGCAAAATAAATGAGAGCGCCAGTGTTTCCCAGGTCGACTGATGCTTGGACATGATAATAAAGCCGGCATAGTCCGGAATATTTTCACGCCCTTCTACCTGATACTTAAGCCCACAGAGAACGGTCATTGACCAGACACTGAAGTTTGACCAATACAAGGCTACTTTATAGGCCGACATACTGGAAAAAACAGAGGTTACTATTACTATTGGAGCGATAAAAAAAGTTATCACTGGCCATATCATCCACCAAAGAATACTCCCGAGTAAGGCAACAGGCATAGAACGTCTAGTGCTCGCCATCAAATTCTCCACGCAAGAGTTGATCGACAAAGTCATTCAGATCATCAGCTACGGGTATGCTCTTGTCCAGTTCCGGGTTTG
>CALISW010000254.1 GCA_938041655.1 uncultured Thiotrichales bacterium
CTAGGCCTCGAAGAACCTGCGATTTAGCCTTGAGTGTCGTAAAGAATCAATTCTTTTTTCGTACTTATTGCGCTGGTCATCAGGATTGTTCTGGCTGGAATGAAAAAGAACCTGAATTATATTACGTTTCTTATAAATCACTCCGTTACAAAAACCGGGTAGCTTTGCCAGAAAGATTTTAGCGTCGTTTAAGTCATTAAATTCTTTTGTTACCTGCGGCATCCTTGCGCATTCTCCTTGTGTTGTGAGTCATCTCTATGTTTTCTTAACTCATGCTTACTTTATACATTATAAACAATAACTTGTGAAGGCTTTTGTGTGTACTGCTTAACCTCGAGCATGCTCTATCAGATGGAGTCATCTCATAAAGAATGTCTAGTGTTTTAGCGTATAGCATTGAATAATAACCCGATGAAATACCCACACAATATATCGCTGATCGACATCAAGCTTGAAGGTAACGATGATTTTGCCGCTGCCTATCTCATGCTGCAGGGCGGCAAGGCAGCTTTCATAGAGTCAGGCACCACCCATTCTGTACCGTCGTTTATGCGTGCTTTAGAAGGAGAAGGACTAACGGCAGAAGATGTCCTCTATGTCATGCCTACGCACGTGCATCTTGATCATGCCGGTGGTGCTGGGCGTTTAATGGAGCTGTGTCCTAACGCGCAGTTGGTGATTCATCCGCGTGGTGCTTTTCATATGAAGGACCCGAGCAAGCTGCAGGCAGGTGCTGAGGCTGTGTATGGCAAAGAACGAGTGGCCGAAACCTATGGCGAGCTGGTGCCGGTCGATGAAGAGCGCATAATCGTGGCTGAGGATAACCATGAGCTCGATTTTAATGGCCGTGAACTTTTGTTTATAGATACTCCGGGGCATGCAAAACATCATTATTGTATTTATGACAAAACCAGTAAAGGTGTCTTTAGTGGGGATACCTTTGGCTTGTCTTATCGTCAATTTGATACTGCCGACGATATTTTTATATTTCCGACAACCACGCCGGTTCAATTTGACCCGCTTGCCTTAAAGTTATCAATAGAACGTATTGCTGCACTTAACCCCGAGCGAATTTTCCTGACCCATTACGGCATGATCGAAAATATACAGCCATACGTTAAGAGGCTGCATGATTTGGTCGATACGCTGGTAACGATTGCTCATGAGCATCAAGACTCATCGAATCGAACCACAGATATCAGTCGGGATATGCTGGCTTGTTTCAAGCGCGAGGTCCATGCCTCGGAATCCACACTCCCGGACACTGAAATTGAAAAATTACTCGCAGCTGATGTGGCTTTAAATACAGCTGGCCTTGAGGTCTGGCTCGATTATCAACAACCAGCCTGATTAAGAGTCAGGGCGCAACCCCTGTTGTAACTCAAGTATTCCTGGCTGATCGAGGTCACACTGAATACGTACAAAGCCGGGGTTTACACCGATACGATCTGAGCCTGGCATACCCCATGAATAAACGAGTGTTTTGCCATTGACATCTCCATCCAGTACACCGATAAAGAATGTTTCTCGCTGCATGCCATAAGACCATGTGTTGCGCATTAAAAGTGTCATGGCTCGACCGTCAGGGTGGGTGAAGGGGTATGTGCCTCCTTGATCATGTATTTTGATGTAGTGTTGTGTGTGGTCTGATTTATTTGGTGTTTTTTTAGGTACATCTATCATGCAGGCAAACCACCGAGCTCGGCGCATCTGACGCGGCATTACAGTTGAGCTAATAATCTCGGAACTTTTATTTGCTGTAAGTACATCATTAAAACTGAATATCTCTGGAGATACCCTGATACTTCTCTTAACGCTAGCGCCTTGTTCAAGTGATTTACAAGTTTCAGGGTTGTTCTCTCCATAGAAACTATCGTTATCCCTGTGCAACAGGATGTCGCAGCCTTTGAGCAAACTAAGGTCGCGCAAATTCAACTGTGATAATTTCTCAGGCTCATGCCCAGCACCCAGATAGTCACCGGCTTTTTTTAATGCATAGCTTGCGGCACGGATCGCTTTTCCAGATTCATTTGGTGTGAGGATGAGCACGCGCTGCTGATAGAGCTTTTTTAAATCCCCATCCATACTGATTTCCAGATAAAGAGCTCTGCTCCCCAGATCAGAGTTTTCTATGGGAGTAACCACAGCATGAAAGCGGCCTTGTCCTTGGGTCTGTCCAGCCGCAGCATTCTGGTCGTTACTAATTTGTTCTTGATTATCAAAATCACCAGGCCAAATCTTCATTACATAATCGATTTCTCTATTGATAAAATTCCAGTCTGCTTCTTCTGCGAACGAAACTTGTAGTGAAAGTGACCAGCTCAAGATCAGTAATAACGCTACTTTTCGAGTAGATTGAGTCATGTATATCCTCGCGAGTGAGTACTTTTAGCTGAATTGTTCTTATTGTTATATGTGGATTCAGTATAAACCCTCGCAAGATATTGTTTCCAATAAAAGCATTGCTGTAGTCAGGCTGCTGAGTTTCAGGCCCAAAGCTAAGGTGCCACAGTAATTTATGCAGGATTTATGTGCTTCTCAGAGCACAATTTTCCCTCAGAAATGAGTTACATAGCTCTAATATCAAGAATAGGAGGTTCAGTGTCCAAATTTGGTGATATTTTCGCTTATTTTGTTCGTAATATGCTGTAGAATCGCGCGCCATAATTACTTAACTATCAATCAAACGAGCTCAGCCATGACAGACTTATCCAAATACAGAAACATTGGTATTTTCGCCCACGTCGATGCCGGTAAAACCACCACGACGGAAAGAATACTTAAACTGACTGGAAAAATTCATAAGACCGGTGAAGTGCACGATGGTGCAGCAACCACTGATTTTATGGACCAAGAGCAAGAGCGTGGTATCACGATTCAGTCTGCTGCGACGACCTGTTTCTGGAAAGACTATCGAATGAACATTATCGATACTCCCGGACACGTAGACTTCACAGTCGAAGTATATCGTTCATTAAAAGTACTGGATGGCGGTGTTGGTGTGTTCTGTGGTTCTGGTGGTGTTGAGCCTCAGTCAGAGACTAATTGGCGCTATGCCAATGATTCGGAAGTAGCTCGAATTATCTTTGTTAACAAGCTGGACCGTATTGGTGCGGACTTTTTGCGCGTAGTTGATCAAATCAAAAAAGTACTGGGTGCTAACCCTCTGGTGATGACCCTGCCTATTGGTCGTGAAGATGACTTCGTCGGTGTGGTCGATGTTCTGAGCAAGCAAGCGTACGTTTGGGATGATTCGGGTCAACCAGAGAATTTTGAAATTGTAGATATCCCTGCCGATATGGTTGACGACGTGAATATGTATCACGATCAACTGATCGAAACTGCTGTTGAGCAAGACGACGATTTAATGATGGCATTCCTGGAAGGTGAGCAACCTTCAATGGAAGATATCAAGCGTTGTATTCGTAAGGGTACTCGCACTATGGATTTCTTCCCGACTTATTGTGGTTCAGCGTTCAAGAACAAAGGTGTGCAACTTATTCTGGATGCGGTAGTAGATTACCTGCCGAGCCCGACAGAAGTTGATCCTCAGCCATTGACTGACGAAGAGGGTGAGCCAACAGGTGAAGTTGCCACTGTTTCTGAAGATGAGCCATTCCGTGCGTTGGCATTTAAAATCATGGATGACCGTTTTGGCGCGCTTACCTTCGTGCGAGTTTACTCTGGCGTCTTGAACAAAGGCGAGACCATCTTGAATTCTTACACCGGCAAGACTGAGCGTATTGGTCGAATGGTTGAGATGCACGCTGATGACCGTAATGAGATTGATCGAGCGCAAGCTGGCGATATCATCGCGGTAGTTGGTATGAAAAATGTGCAGACTGGTCATACACTTTGTGACCCTAAAAATGAATGTACACTTGAAGCGATGGTGTTCCCTGATCCGGTAATCTCTATTGCTGTTGCGCCGAAGGACAAAGGTGGTTCTGAAAAAATGGGTATCGCGATTGGTAAAATGATTGCTGAAGATCCTTCTTTCCGAGTTGAGACCGACGAAGATTCAGGCGAGACCATCTTGAAAGGTATGGGTGAGTTACACCTGGATATTAAAGTAGATATCTTGAAGCGTACTTATGACGTTGAGCTTGAAGTGGGTGAGCCACAAGTTGCTTACCGTGAAACCATCACGCAAGAGATTGAAGACTCTTACACACATAAGAAGCAGTCAGGTGGTTCTGGTCAGTTCGGTAAGATTGATTACCGCATCAAGCCAGGTGAGCCTGGTGATGGCTTCGTATTTAGTTCATCGGTAGTCGGTGGTAACGTACCTAAAGAATTCTTCCCGGCCGTGCAAAAAGGTTTTGCCGGCATGATGGAAAATGGTCCGTTGGCTGGTTTCCCGGTACTGGACGTTGAAGTTGAGTTGTTTGATGGTGGTTTCCACGCGGTTGATTCCTCGGCAGTGGCCTTTGAACTGGCAGCACGTGGTGCTTATCGTCAGTCGATGCCAAAAGCTGGTCCTCAGTTGATTGAGCCAATCATGAACGTTGACGTCTTTACACCTGAAGATCATGTTGGTGATTTATCGGTGACCTTAATCGTCGTCGTGGCATGATCAAAGATCAGGAGATTGGTGTTTCAGGTGTGCGAGTTAAAGCTGACGTTCCTCTTTCTGAGATGTTCGGCTATATCGGTAGCCTGCGTACCATGACCTCTGGTCGTGGCCAGTTCTCAATGGAGTTTGCTCACTACCTGCCATGTCCTGCAAATGTATCCGAGCAAGTTATCGCAGACGAGAAAGCACGACAGGAAGAAAAGAAAAAGAAGTAATACGTCTGATTAAAGACAATATAAAAGCCTCGACTTATCGAGGCTTTTTTATGCATGGTGCTGTCCCGTCCTGAAATAAGTTGACACAAATAGGACTTATTTATGGACGCAGTAGAAGGTAAGCGAGTTAAGCGCACCCAAAGAGATTACAATCTAGGCTTTAAATTAGCGGTAGTAGAGCAGG
>CALISW010000255.1 GCA_938041655.1 uncultured Thiotrichales bacterium
GAACCGTCTGAACCGCATGGCCGGTCAGGTTGAAGGCATCAAAAAAATGATCGAAGAACAGCGCTACTGCCCCGACATCATGATCCAGCTGCGTGCGATTCAATCCGCTGCAAAATCGGTTGAGAGCAATATCCTGCAACGCCATCTGGAAGCCTGTGTCCGAGAAACATTCTCCAGCGGCGCTGGCGATGAGCAGGAAGAAAAAATTACCGAACTGATGAGGCTCTTTAAAAAACAGTAAGCACTTTGCCCTTATCAGGCTAATTGTGGACAATAGCCTGATGACTGAGTCAACAACTTCAAAGCGCTGGGATTTCTGGGTTGATCGCGGCGGTACCTTTACCGACATCATTGCCAGCAGCCCTGACAATCAGTATTTCACCCGCAAACTGCTATCTGAAAACCCCGAGGCCTATCAAGACGCGACCTTACAGGGCATTCGTGAATTTCTGCAGCTGGATCGTAGCGCTGCAATCCCCACTGAGCTGATCGGCTCAGTAAAGATGGGTACGACTGTTGCGACCAATGCCTTGCTCGAACGCAAAGGCGAACCTACCGTATTACTGATAACCGCCGGCTTACGCGATGTATTGGAAATCGGCTATCAGGTCCGACCCAAAACCTTTGCCTTAGACATCGAAAAACCAGAACTACTCTACTCTCACATTATTGAAGTGCATGAACGACTCAATGATCAGGGCGAGGTACTGACTGAACTGGATGAAACTGTCCTGCAAACAAACCTTCAAGACGCTTATGACCAAGGTTTTAGATCAGCCGCCATCGCGCTGATGCATGGTTACCGTAATCAGACTCACGAACATTGTGTGGCCGAAATAGCAAAAGACATTGGCTTCGAACAAATCTCTGTCAGTCACGAGGTAAGCCCAACCATCCGCATTGTTCCCAGAGGCGATACCACGGTGGTCGATGCGTATCTTTCACCGATTCTGCATCGTTACGTTGATCGAGTTGCGCAGGCTATCGGCGCGCATAAGAATGATACACAACTCCTTTTCATGCGCTCATCCGGCGGGATGGCGCAAGCCAATCAATTTCATGGACGCGACGCCATACTCTCAGGACCAGCCGGCGGCATAATCGCCGCAGCCCACACCAGTAAAATAGCCGGTTTTGAAAAAATTATTGGTTTCGACATGGGCGGCACTTCTACCGATGTCTCTCACTATGCCGGCAGCTTCGAAAGAGCCTATGAAACAGAAGTTGCCGGGGTACGTATGAGTGTACCGATGATGAGTGTGCATACCGTGGCAGCTGGTGGTGGCTCGATCTTGCATTATGATGAATTAAGGTTTCGGGTCGGCCCTGAATCTGCGGGCGCTAACCCTGGACCCTTATGTTATCGCCGCGGTGGCCCACTGACGGTTACCGATGCCAATGTATGTCTCGGGAAAATTAACCCTGAGTATTTCCCGACTTTGTTTGGTCCAAATCAGAATCAAGCGATTGACCTTGAAGGTGTGCGCACTGCGTTTACAAAACTACCCACTGCATCTGATGATAAACCAGAACCGGAACAGATTGCACAGGGTTTTTTGCGTATTGCGATTGAGCACATGACACAGGCGATCAAGAAGATTTCAATCGAGCGTGGGCACGACGTGCAGCAATACGCACTCTGCTGCTTTGGCGGTGCTGGAGGTCAACACGCCTGTCTGGTTGCAGAACGACTCGGGATGCGCACTATTGTCATCCATCCCTATGCCAGCATGCTTTCTGCTTATGGCATGGGCCTGGCAGATATACATTCGCAGAAAACAACATCGTTCAGAGAGCCGATGTCTTCTGCAACAACAAACAAACTGGCAAGCAAGGTGGAATCATTACAAGCAGAAACTACTGAACAGATGTTGGCACAAAATGTCAGCAAAGAACAACAAACCCACCACACCACAATTTTCTTACGCTACGCCGGAACGGATACAACGCTAGCGGTTGATTACAACGCAATTGAAACGATGCAGGACGATTTCGAGCACGCTCATAAAACGCTATATGGATTCCATACTCCTGAAAAAGAAATTTTTATCGAGTCGATCAGTGTAGAAACGTTTGGTGGTGGTGTTCTGGTAGCCGAACAAGTTTACCAGCCAGCTGAAACCACCTCACTAACAACATCGGGCACAACACAAATATTTTCCGATAACGCATGGCTGGATTGTCCGGTTTACCAACTTGAACAACTTCATCCCGGACACCAACTTAATGGCCCGGCAATGATCATAGAACCCAATGGCACCATTATTGTGGAATCTGGCTGGCAAGCACAGCTGAATCAATATCGGCACTTGATTCTGACTCAAACCGACAAGACCAGATCAAAAACTACAGCTACCACCCAGCGAGACCCGGTGTTGCTCGAGATATTCAACAATCAATTTATGTCGATTGCCGAACAAATGGGCATCGTATTAAAAAACACCTCCTCTTCGGTGAACATTAAAGAACGACTCGATTTCTCATGCGCGATTTTTGATCAAGAGGGTGACCTGATTGCGAACGCGCCGCATATTCCCGTACATCTGGGCTCAATGGATGCCACCATAAAAATACTGATTGAGAGCGGCTTAAGTATCGAACCCGGTGATGCTTTTATACATAACGATCCCTTCAACGGTGGCTCACACTTGCCCGACGTTACGGTTATTACTCCGGTCTTTGCTGAAGACCTACAGCAGATTCATTTTTATGTTGCCAGTCGTGCCCACCATGCCGACATAGGCGGTATTGCACCAGGGTCTATGTCACCGACAGCCACCAGCATAGAAGAAGAAGGGATTCTAATCCCGTGCACCAAACTCGTCTCCAGGGGAGTATTTCTTGAGCAGGAACTCACTGAAATACTCACTAACAGCCCCTACCCGGTACGCAACCTGTCTCAAAATATCGCAGACCTGCAAGCACAAATTGGTGCTAATCAAAAAGGCCAAATTGAACTCACAAAACTGGTTAAAGAATATGGGTACGAAGTTGTGTCTGCCTACACCGGTCATATTCAGGACAATGCCGAAGAGTGTGTGGTGCGCGCGATCAAAAAATTGCACGACTGTAATTTTGAATATCTGATGGACGATGGGCTCAAGATATTGGTGAACATCACGGTTGATGCACAAGCCGGTAGTGCGAGCGTAGATTTTACCGGCACCAGCCCTCAACAGGACTCAAACTTTAATGCTCCTGCGGCCATCACCAGAGCAGTGGTGTTGTATGTGTTTCGCTGCTTGATTGATAACGACATCCCGCTTAACGCAGGTTGTATGCGCCCGATAGAGCTGATCATTCCGGACGGCTCGATGCTCAAGCCAGAATATCCAGCCGCCGTAGTAGCCGGAAATGTTGAAGTCAGCCAGGCAATCGCTAACGCGATGTTCGGTGCGCTGGGTGTACTGGGGTCTGCACAAGGCACGATGAACAACTTAACCTTTGGCAATAACCAGCACCAATATTATGAAACCATCTGTTCAGGTGCGCCGGCAGGGCCTGACTTTGATGGTGCTAACGCTGTGCATACCCACATGACCAACTCGCGGCTCACTGACCCTGAAATTCTTGAGTCTCGCTTCCCGGTCTTGTTAAAAGAATTTGAAATTGTGCGCGGCTCCGGTGGCACAGGCCGCCACTCTGCCGGTGACGGAGTCCGGCGCAAGATTGAGTTTCAGGAAGCTATGCAGTGCGCGATTCTCTCAGGACACCGCACGGTAGCGCCGTTTGGATTAAATGGCGGCGCTGATGGCAAACCCGGAAAGAACTGGATAGAACGCCCTGGCAAACCGGATCTAGATCTTGGTGGCTGCGGTGAGACGCAGGCAGAACCTGGAGACTCGATTGTTATTCAGACACCAACCGGAGGCGGTTTCGGAAAACCTGATGCTTGAGCATCAATATTTACTGAATTATAAACCCAGCAATAATCGATAGTAGTCTGAAAGTTCGGCTTTGGTATCAATCAAGTCAAGTACATCCAGCATAGCCATGATGCCTGTAGCACCGTTGGCAAAAACTATGGCGCCATCACCGCTCTCTGGGTTGATATAACCAACCGCATGTTCATGCGCGTCGTTACCGCCGTGCCAGACCAACTTGTAATCTTCATACTCGAACACAAACCAACCCAAACCAAACCCGAATGTCTCAGGACAGTTCCGCTCATCCTTCTCAACACAGCGAAAATTATCATGCTCGGAAATATCGGATTGTAATTGTTGTTTCAGAAAATCAATATCACCTTCAGTTTGACTGATATTCAGATTACTGGTTAAAAATTTCGCGTAGTCTTCTATGGTTATAAACAAGTCATCTGCGGCGTTCGCTGAACCCGGTGGGTGTATATTCGGCTGCAGAACTTTACCATCCTGGTCGTACGGCGAGACCAGCTGTGAGGCGAATTTATCACGCGCGACAACTGTGGAATCTCCCATCCCCATCGGATCAAAAACCAGCTGCTGTACCCACTCTTCAAATTTTCGGTTGGTTTTCTGTTCAACAAATCTACGCAGGTATTCCATACCCTCACCGGAATAGCCAAACTCATCACCCGGGTTAGCATGGAAACGTAATACTTCGTCTTCTTCCATGTAACGCCAATTCAGAAACCCGGTTCTATGGGTCAAAACAATGCGTGGCGTTAATTGTTGATGACGTTCATCGTCCACAAGGTCAGGGTCTACCCAGCTACTTGCCATGGAGTCATCCAGACCAAACTCGCCTTTTTTAATCAATCTCAGCACTGTTTCAGCGGTCACGACTTTAGAGATCGACGCCGTGTTGAACATACTGCGAGCGCTTGCTGGCACTCCTGGTGACTGCTCACCATAGTACCCACTCCAGACCAGCTCACCATTCTCAATTAAACCAGCCGCCAGTGTATAGACACCATGCACTTGCATGATCTCGGCCAATGCTTGATCGTAATCTTGTGTTTGTGATGCAACAGGTGCGAGCTCGTTTACAGGAGCCTGATAAGCGCTATCACATGCGCATAGAGTAGTTGCGAGTAAAATCAATATTGCAAGGAAAGAGAATTTCATAGCGATGCTTTTGAATGTGAAAGCGTGACACTAACATGACTGGTGCAGACCGTTAAGCCGCAAATATTTTACGAATTATTATTCGCTGCAAGTAATTGTGACGATGCTATAGAGAGCAAACAGTAGGCGGTAAAGAAATAAAATCCGGGGCCAAAAGACGACTGAAAATTCAGCACTTCATCGGTGATAGCGTTGGCTGCCAAGAAGGTCACCATCATTGCGACTACAAACACATCTGCCATGGACCACTTGCTGATTAAACTGCTGGCTTTTCGGAATAAAGCCCGCCGATCTCCTTGAGCAATAGTATTCGCCAACAATATCATGATGCCTTTCACGACCGGCACCACTACACTGAACAAACCAATTAGAATTGCGACCAGCCAATAACCGGCATTGGCAAGTTGCTTGATAGTACCCAGGATAGTCTGGGTCTTGGCATAGACCTCAACCTCACCTTCCTCACCCATGCGTTTTATAAGATCTTGTGCGATACCTTTAAACATACCGGGGATGTCTTTGTTATCAGCAATATATTGCCCGGCAATTTTCTTGATACCGGAGTTTTTCACGGCGCCTTTTACTTGCAACATAGGCTGGGTCAAACCGGGTATGAGCATGACATACGCCAATATCAACACGGCAAAACCAAGCGTACGTCTATTCATTAGCTACTCTCTTCGGTTTGCAGTTTACGCACCTTAATATTGAGTTCGCGTTGCTGCTTGCTTGAGACTTCAGCCGGCGCGTCCGTTAATAGGCACGCTGCTGTCTGGGTTTTAGGGAAGGCGATTACATCACGCAATGAATCACTACCACTCATGAGCATGATGAGTCGATCCAGACCCAGAGCAATACCACCGTGCGGAGGACAACCGTACTTCAGGGCGTCCAACAGGAAGCCAAATTTGGATTGCGCTTCTTCCTCACCAATACCCAGCAATTCAAATACCTGCTGCTGCATTTCCGGTGAGTGTATACGAACTGAACCACCACCTAACTCGGTGCCATTGAGTACCATGTCGTAGGCTCTGGACAAGGCGTTGCCCGGATCTTTAGCCAGTTCTGAAATATCATTAACAGTTGGCGCGGTAAACGGATGGTGTAATGCATTCCAGCGCCCGCCTTCGCGTGCGTCCCATTCAAACATCGGGAAATCAACCACCCAGAGTGGTGCCCAACCTTCTTTGACCAGACCATTGTCCGTACCAAGCTTGACGCGCAAGGCGCCCATCGACTCATTCACCACGTTGGCTTTATCGGCACCGAAGAACACCACATCGCCATCAGCGGCTTCAACACGTTGCATGATTTTCATGGCTATATCGTCAGGAATAAACTTAAGGATCGGTGACTGCAAACCGTTAACGCCATTCGCCAGCTCGTTCACTTTTATATACGCCAGGCCTTTGGCGCGATAGCGACCGACAAACTCGGTGTAGTCATCAATCTCTTTGCGTGACAATGAACCACCGCCAGGTAAACGCAAAGCGGCAACCCTGCCCTGCTCATCTTTGGCTGGACCAGAGAACACTTTAAATTCTACGTCCTTGAGCAGATCATCGATATCAACCAACTCCAGATCAATGCGTAAATCCGGCTTGTCCGAACCAAAACGTCGCATCGCTTCAGCATAGGTCATGTGTGGGAAAGGATCAGCCAGATCTACATCCAGAGTTTCCTTGAACAACTGACGGATCATTTTTTCCATCATACCCATGATGCCGGCCTCATCCATGAATGAAGTCTCGACATCGAGCTGGGTAAATTCGGGTTGGCGATCGGCACGCAGATCTTCATCGCGGAAGCAGCGCACGATCTGATAGTAGCGATCAAAGCCACTCATCATCAGCAACTGCTTGAACAACTGTGGCGACTGAGGCAGCGCAAAGAACTTGCCGTGGTGAGTACGACTGGGCACAAGATAATCTCGCGCACCTTCCGGTGTCGCTTTGGTCAGCATCGGTGTTTCTATATCGAGGAAACCTTCTCCATCAAGAATGCGTCGCATCGCCGCCGTAACTTTGGCGCGCATTTGTAATTTTTGCTGCATGAAAGGACGGCGTAAATCGATATAGCGATACTGCAAACGATTCTCGTCATGCACATCGTCATCATCAAGCTGGAACGGTGGTGTTTCTGACTCGTTGAGAACAACTAGTGATTTTGCCAGCACTTCAATCTTGCCGCTTGGCAAGTTCTCGTTGATAGTGCCCTCCGGACGATGACGAACTATGCCGGTAACTTGCAACACGTACTCATTACGAATCCGTTCTGCAGCAGTAAACATATCGGGTATATCAGGATCGAATACGACTTGCGCAAGGCCCTCACGATCGCGTAGATCAACAAAAATCACACCGCCGTGATCACGTCTTTTGTTAACCCAACCACAAAGGGTTACTTCCTCGCCCAGTAGCTTTTCATCTACCAGCCCACAATATTGGCTTCGCATCTTTATATGTCCCTGATTAAGCGAGGCATCTTACGAAGACCACCACGCTATGGCAAGTGATGAGTCGCCTGATTGTGGCCTTACTTGCTGTCCTTTTTAGTTTTTTTGGTCTGCGTTTCTTTTTTTGACTTTTTCGGCTCTTTTTTGGCTTTTTTGGTGTCTTTTGAATCACCTTTGCCATCAGATTTTTGTTTGTCATCAGAACCGGACGCTTTGCTGTCCTTATCCGCACCATCAGATTTCTTGGACTGATCTTTAAAATCGGTTTCATACCAGCCGGTGCCAGTGAGCTTAAAGGCAGCCGCAGACACCAATTTACGCAATTTTGGCTTGGAACACGCCGGACAATCCGTCAATGCCGGATCGCTGATTTTTTGTAGTTCTTCCAGCTCGTGGCCACAGGCTTCGCAGCTGTATTCATAAAAAGGCATGAATTAGATAATCTCCCTTATAATCCGCAATTATATAGGGGCTAACTGACCAAAACCAAGCTCCATGAGTCAGCACTCAAGGATGAGGGTTGAGCGTGAAAAAATCGGACAGATGTAAATAATCCCTGGATAACGGAACCAGTTCAAGTTTAGGACAGTCCGATGTGAAGTGAGCCGCGTATTTGGCGATAATTTGAAGTACTAATCTGAACAAAATCATCAACAAGGACGTTGAAGAGTAATTAATGCGATCGCATACCCTACTGTATTACAGCACCACCAGTATTGTTGACCTGCAGGAAAGCATCAAATCTGCACGGATCAAGAATAACAAGCGCTTGCTAGTGCAGATTTACTATGGGGCGACTGATCTCAATCTATTAGAGACACTGATCGAAGAGCTACGCTCGGTACTCCCGGATTGTAAAATTATTGGTTGCTCCTGCACCGGTGAAATCCATTCATCGATGCTGGTGAATAATGTCATCGTGGTCAACTTTCTACAGTTTGAACGTTCTACCCTGAGCATTAAATCGATCCCGTTTCCCGATAATAGTGATGTCACCTATTACGAAGCTGGTGAACAGCTGGGAAACAGCCTCGGTAAAGCCGAACCAAAACTATTACTTGCCTATGCATCCGGCGTAAATTTAAACGCTGAATCATTGGCCCGTGGTCTGGTAAGCCAGCACCCCGAAACCACCTTGGCCGGCGCTGTTGCCAGCGCAGAACAGGGTAACCGTTCGTTAATCATCGCTAACAACAAGATTATTGAAAACGGTGCTGTGGTAGCTGCAATCGACGGCGCCGAACTTGAAGTTGAAATCCACCATTCGTCCGACTGGATGATGCTCGGCACACCGATGAAAGTCAGTGAAGCGTATGAAAATCTCCTGATCAGCATCAACAAAAAACCAGCAGCTGAAATTTACCAACGCTATCTGGGCGAGGAAGTAACGCGTAACCCGGAAGTCATACTGGATCAGTTCCCGTTGATAACCGAGCGTAATGGCCGCGTGGTCGCCATGAAATGTCGCACCCATGAACTCAACAACGGCGGCATGGAATTTTACGGCAACTTTAAAGAAGAAGAAATTGTACGCTTTGGCATGAGTGACCCGGTCGCTGCTATGAATAATTCCAAAGATTCTCTGGAGATCATTAAAAGTACGCAACCCGAAGCCGCTCTATTCTTTGCCAGTACCGCACGCAAACTCAGCTTGATCGACATGACCAAGGATGAAATCAAACTGTTACAAACAGTCTTACCGACCACTGGCCTGGTCTCGGCAGGCCAGTTTTTATATACCGAAGATCAACCTGATTACCTGCACTACTCCAGAACCATATTAACCATGAGTGAGGGTCAGCAAGCACCACTCAACTTACCGACCACCAAAGAAGTGAATGAGTACTCAGACCAAACACGGCAACTGCGTGCCTTTAGCCATTTGGTTGGCACCACCAAACAGGATCAGGAAGACAATCTTGCCAAGCAAGAGCGGCTGGCCAACACAGACCTATTAACTGATTTGTTCAACCGCAGAAAGATTATTGACCTGATGGAAACTGAAATCAGCCGGGCTCGTCGCTACTCACGCGACTTTTCCATCATCATGTTTGATATCGACGACTTCAAACAAGTCAACGATACCCACGGACACCAGGCCGGCGACGTCGCTTTAACCGGAATTGGCAGGATCATTAAAGATGAAGCCCGTGATACCGATTTATGTGCACGTTGGGGTGGTGAAGAATTCTTGATCGTATGCCCTGAAACCAACGTTCAGGGTGCTTCGGAAATCGCTGAACGTATACGGCGTGCTACCGAAAGCTCGGATCTGGTCAAGGGCATGAAACTCACAGTCAGCGGCGGCGTCACAGAATTCAGTTCTGAAGATACTATCGATGAACTATTACAGCGCGCCGACAAAGGTCTTTACGATGCTAAAGACAAAGGAAAAAATCAGTTTACGGTGTGGGAGTAGTGCTACAGCTTTCACCTAACTCAATTACCTGCCCGTTCTGCTGGGAAACCATTGAAATCCTGGTTGACCCCAGCGTAGCTGCCGAAGAATACATTGAAGACTGTCAGGTATGCTGCAACCCGATCAATATAGCCGTCAGTATAGATAGTGATGGCGACGCCACGGTAAGCGTCAGCAACCCTGAAGAATAACAAGGACGTTTGATATGCATGACCCAGATACTCTGCCAGAGGAAGACCAGCAAGCAGAAGAGATTCAAGTACCTGAACAACAGGATTCAGTCTTTGACGAAGCGCAAATCAGAATCCTGGGGTGTCTGATGGAGAAACAACTCACCACCCCCGACAATTACCCGTTGACTTTGAACTCAGTAATGCTGGCCTGTAACCAAAAAACCAACCGCCATCCCAAGATGAATATGACTCAAGGCGAGACCGCCAATGCGGTAAACAAACTAACTGATATGGAACACATACGAACCAAGTTCGGTTCACGCTCGGACAAATATTCGCACGGCATGCGCGGCAATTTTAATCTGGACAAAAAACAACAAGCGATTTTATGCGTACTGATGTTGCGCGAACCATTAACCATCAATGATATTGCAGCACGCACAGCGCGCATGGCCGAATTTGAAGACAAAGGTGAAATACAAAAGATCCTGAGAGACTTTTCCACTCGAGCTACGCCACTGGTGCAACTCATACCCGCATCGACCGGGCGCCGTGAAGATCGTTATACGCATTGTTTCGCAGGGAAAATTGATATTGAAGATATGCCGGCAGCCACAAATGTGAGTACAGCAGCGGCTAATGATAGCGCCAGTCAGTCACGGCTGGATGAGCTGGAAGCCAGAGTTGAGAAGCTGGAGAAGGTTTTGGATGATTTGATGTCGTGAGGGTGTAGGTTAAAGAATAGAAACCGAATTCGCTGATAGAGTTGCTACCGGCGTCCGTGGAATTAAAGAATGAACACCGAATTTGCTGAGAGAGTCGCTACCGATCTAAGAATGAAAAACGAATGCGCTGAGACAACACTGCTTCGGCGTCCTGGAATTAAAATTAACTCCGAATTTACAGAGAAAGTCGCTACCGGCGCACCCCACAAGGGGGTACCGAGGTCCTGCCTCTGGTAATTCTACCAACAAAAATAATTATGCATGCACTGAGACACGCCGCTCCTGCGCATCCCTGCGCCCGCGGCATACCGTACATCCTGTACATATAAAAAAAGCCGGTGCTTTTTAGCACCGGCTATAGAAAGTCCTTAACCAACTTAAGAACATACATGACACTCCGATTGATAACCTTACGAGCTAAGCCCTAACCCGCTGGTCTTTAATACAATCGCTGCCACATTTTAAACTGACTTCCAACCATTGTTCATCGGCCTCTGACGAACAAAGGTTGTAGGCCAGTTACTTTTTACTTCCTCCTAAAACTTTTGCTGTTGCCAACTGACGTCGACGTAACAGGAATAACATAGGCATCAACAACAGCGTCCAGCTGATTGAACCACCACCGCCACCACCGCTATTGGTGCTGATTTGAGGAGCACCAGCGTTTGGTGTACTAACTGTGTTTACAACTTCAGTTGTATATCGTCCGATCAATACCGCGCCGGTGAACTTCTCGGCAGCCACTACCATGACGTAATAGGTACCGGCTTCAACGATGGCAGGCTCACAACTCTCGATTGAACCTTGCTCAATGCTGCGGCAATCGTAATCCGTTTCTGTAGGTTTCTTGCCGAAAGCTACGTACATGTCTGCATCACCGTTATCAGCGCGCATTTCAAATTCGAGATCGGTAGCACCTTGAGGAACAGACAATGTGTAGTAACGCACTGCACCGGTTTGCATGGCAAACATATCGGCAGATACATCATTTTCCAACGCTATATCAGCAACCGCTTCTTCTACCTGCTCACTCTTGAGCTTGGCTAATGCTGCGGCAGGATCAATAATTCCGCTACCACATAATTCACACTCGCCAGTGAATGGACGGGCTGACTCGGACAGGATAGTGGCAACTTCAGCCGGAGTAATGTCTGGCTTGGCCTGGTACAACAACGCAGCTACTGCAGCAACTTGAGGTGCCGCCATGCTGGTGCCTTCGTAAAAAGCGTTACCGTTACCTTTCCAGGTTGACAAAATGCCATCGGCAAAACTTGAAATTATTTCGCCACCGGCAGCTGAAATCTCAACCTGATGACCGTAGTTAGAATAGTAAGCGCGAGCACCAGAGCGGTTCACTGCGCCAACGGTAATAATGTTATTGCATGAAGCTGGTACAAATTTGGTGACATTCTGCTGATCGTTGCCAGCTGAAACCACAACGGTTGCGCCCAATTGAACGGCGGTATCAATCGCTTTTTGAATGGTCTGACCACACTCACCTTCACCACCAAGACTCAGGTTAATTACCTGTGCCGGGTTCTTGTTAGTTGGTACACCATTTACAAAGCCACCCGCTGCCCAGATTACGCTAGCGGCAATATCAGAAATAAAACCACCGTTACGACCCATAGCTCTGATTGGAACTACTTTTGCATCGTGTGCAATACCAACCACACCTTTACCGTTATTGGCTACTGCAGCAATGGTGCCGGCAATGTGAGTGCCGTGCCAGCTGTGCTCTAGCTCTGTCTCTCCATCACCCATGTCAGTAGCATCAGCATCACGTCCATCACCATCGCCAGCCGTTTCAGCATTGGTGATCATGTCGTAGCCTGGTAACAGGTTAGGACTAAGGTCCTGATGCTCGATATAGCCTGAATCGATGACTGCAACAACCACACCTTCACCAGTAACTTCATCCCATACTGATTCCATCTGCAAGCCAGCAACTTCTTCGGTCATGTGCCACTGCTCACTATAACGTGCATCATTCGGTACAAAGTTACTCTTAAGTAACAGATCAGCTTCTACATACTCAATGTCCTGATTCTGACGGAGCTCAGCGAGCAGGTCGCTCATGCTTTCTGCATCATTACTATTAGAGAGGCTATAGACAGCAGTGTTCTCGCCAGCCGCGTGTAAACGCTTCAGCTTAACTGTGCGGTCAGCCGCACTGTTTTTATCAAATTCGCGTAATTTGGTAGAGATACTCTTGGGAGCATCGACCGATGAACGGTACTTTATGATTAAACGGTCAGAATCGGCATTAGCAGCATGCGAAAGCTGTGCAAATGCGCAAAAAGTGATGAGAAACAAGCTCATTAGCAGAGTCTTGGTGGGGCTTACTGTATTTAAGTGACTGATTTTAATCATCTTTAATTCACCTTGTGTTCGTTATACAGTTTTGGCAGTGGCTTTAATTCTTGCTAAAACTGTGAGG
>CALISW010000256.1 GCA_938041655.1 uncultured Thiotrichales bacterium
TGTCGCCCCCAGTCAGGACTAGCCACGGTCTTGTGTAAATGACCGACCATCAGAGGGCACAAGCACCACACTGGGGTCGGCTAGCAGGGTTTATGCCGCTAGAGCGTAGTTATCGTCGTTAGCAACTATAACAATTACAGCAGGATAGTTTACGAGGCTCCGCTGTCACCTCGGCATGCACCTAAAGTTTCATAATCCACGTCGAAGCCAGGACACCCCCGTATTCTTCGTACTACTCTAGAATGATTCATATTCTACGCTTAGATGGCGGTTATGCGTAGGCTTTTCAAGGCCCTGAGGGTATTATTGCGACGAATACAGCACGGAATCACTGGCATTGGCCTCAAGTAAGATAAAAAAGACAAAACTGCGTGTTGGCAGGACAGAATGGGCTGCCTTGCCGGAGCTGGGTATTAACAAGATTAAGGCCAAGATTGATACTGGCGCTTGGACGTCTTCGTTGCATGCAATGGATATTGAGCCTTATAAAACGCGGTGGGGTCTGTTTGTGCGTTTTAAAACTGTGCCGCTGTCACGTAACTCAATCTCGTGTCGAGCGAGAGTTGTAGATGAGCGTGAGGTGACCAGTTCTGTTGGTGAATCGGAGTTGCGTTATGTCATAGAAACAGACGTTGTATTCGGTGAGAAGAGTTTGCCGATTGAGGTTACTTTGTCGAATCGGTCAAACATGAAATATAGGATGTTGTTGGGGCGTGCAGCTATGAAAGGAAAAATAATTGTTGACCCAAACAAGAATGAGTTATTAGGTCTGCCGAAAGCGTAAGGATGATCAAATGAAGATTGCAATTTTATCTCGAGACAAAAATTTATATTCAACACGTCGTTTGCGTGAAGCGGCTCTTGAGCGTGGTCACTATGTTCATGTGCTCGACCACTTGCGCTGTTTTATGGATATCACATCAGAGAAGCCGAGTATTCATTATCAAGAGCGTGAATATGTTGGTACTGACTTTGATGCGGTTATACCAAGAATAGGAACCTCGGTTACTTTTTATGGTTGTGCTGTGGTGCGTCAGTTTGAAGTGATGAATATTTATAGTGTTAATGAGTCGGTAGCGATCACACGTTCACGTGATAAGTTGCGTTCATTGCAGTTGTTGTCTCGTAAAGGTCTGGGTTTGCCGACTACGACTTTCGCCCACTCGCCGCATGACCTTGATCAGGTTATTGAGGAGGTGGGTGGTGCGCCTCTGGTCATCAAGTTATTAGAAGGTACGCAAGGTAAAGGTGTTGTACTTGCTGAGACTAAAAAAGCGGCCGAGAGTGTTATTCAGGCGTTCATGGAATTGAAAGCCGATATTCTGGTGCAGGAGTTTATTAAAGAAGCGAACGGTGAAGACATTCGTGCCTTTGTGGTGGGTAAGCGGGTTATCGCGGCGATGAAGCGTACTGCTCCCGAGGGGGAATTTCGTTCTAACTTGCATCGTGGTGGTACGGCAGAGTTGGTCAAGCTCACGCCGCAAGAACGAGAGGCGGCAGTTAAATCGGCCCGCGCGATGGGCTTGAATATTGCCGGTGTTGATATGCTGCGTTCAGATCGTGGCCCCTTGATTATGGAGGTAAACTCTTCACCTGGTTTACAAGGGATTGAATCGGCAACGGGTAAAGATGTTGCTGGTATGATCATTGAATTCATAGAAAAGAACGCTCGACCTTACAGGACTAAAACCAGTGGCAAAGGCTAAGAATTTTAAAATAGGTGGTGAAACGGTTGCTCCCGGCACCACTAAAATTGTGCGGCTGGAATTACCGAAGCTGTACACCATGCGTGCCTCTCCGGAAATGTCGGTGCATGTAATTAATGGTGCGAAACCCGGTCCCAAAATGTTCATTTGTGCCGCTATTCACGGTGATGAACTGAACGGTGTTGAGATGATCCGTCAACTGTTATCAAAGCTCGATCCAGATGAGGTGAGTGGTACGCTGGTAGCGATTCCGGTGGTGAATATTTTTGGTATTGTGCAGTACTCGCGTTACTTGCCTGATGGTCGTGATTTGAATCGTTCCTTCCCGGGTTCTCGACGTGGTTCTCTGGCCTCACGTTTGGCATATGAGTTTTTCACCGAGATAGTCGAGCAGTGCGATTACGGTATTGATCTGCACACCGGAGGAGGGCACCGAGCCAACTTGCCTCAGATTCGTGCCAATCTTGATGATCCGGAGACCTTGCATTTGGCGAAAGCATTTGGTGTGCCGGTACTCATGAATTCAAAAGGAACTGACGGTACTTTGCGTGAAGCTGCATTAAAGGCTGATGTGAAGATACTTCTCTATGAAGCTGGCGCCGCACTTCGGTTTGATGAGTTTTCTATCAAAGCTGGCGTGCTGGGCATGCGATCCGTGATGCAATTGGTAAACATGTTACCTGGTGAACCTGAGTTAAAGTCTGAGCCCTATATCGCCAAAGCGTCACGTTGGGTGCGTGCTACCGAGAGTGGGATATTCCACAGTACGGTTGAAATGGGTGATCGGGTGGCGAAAAAAGGTGTAGTGGGTTACATCACTAATCCATCGGATTGTTTCACCGATGAGCGCCATGAGATTGCCTCACCTGCAGAGGGTGTAGTGATCGGTTTAACCTTGATTCCACTAGTAAATGAAGGTGATGCGCTACTGCATATAGCGTTGTTTTCAGACAGCGAAGAAGTTGCCGAAGAGGTGGATGATTTTCATAGTGCTTTATTGACAGAAGATCACCCCGCGAAGGTGTGATTTTGTTGCTGTCAGGGGTATGATACGCGCCTGCATTTAATGCCTATCAGGGACGACTATGTTAACCATACCCGGTAGTCAGGCACTGTCTGATTTCCGCCTCAAACGACTATTCGATGAGGTTGTGAAAAGTGTACCCGAAGTCTTTGAAATCAATTCAATTTTTATTCACTTTGTGGATCTTGAGCGCGAGCTGGCGCCTGTTGAAAACACTAAACTTTCCAAATTACTGATTGAATCCGGGCGTGCCGAGCTTGAAATCCCTGAAGGCAATCAATTCCTGATAACGCCCAGACCGGGTACCATTTCACCGTGGTCGAGTAAATCTACCGATATTGCCCATAACGCCGGTCTGGATGTGGTCAAACGCATTGAGCGCGGGATCTTGCTGGCGATGCAAACCGATGAAGAACTCACCGAGCAACAGCGCAGCCTGATTTCTAGCATGATTCATGATCGTATGACTGAAAACGTATTCAGTTCATTGGATGAAGCGTCCGTATTGTTTCAGGAAGAGCAGCCCAGAGCGTTGCAAACCATTAATTTGGGTAATGATGCAACCGCCGCTTTGAACGAGGCGAATCAATCACTGGGTTTGGCATTATCTGCCGATGAGATTGAGTATTTAGTTGAGAATTATGCGGAACTGGGAAGAGATCCGACTGATGTCGAGTTGATGATGTTTGCCCAGGCTAATTCAGAGCACTGTCGGCATAAAATATTTAATGCTGATTTCACTGTTGATGGTGAAGTCGCAGAGCGCTCGTTATTCAGTATGATTCGCAACACCCATGAGTTGCATAGTGATGGTGTGTTATCGGCTTATCATGATAATGCCGCGGTGTTGCAAGGGCCCGCAGCAAAAGTATTCGCGCCTGATCCCGCAACCCACACTTATGCAGAACAGCGTGTGCATGCCAACCTGGTGATCAAGGTTGAAACGCATAATCATCCAACCGCAATCTCGCCCTTTGCCGGTGCAGCAACCGGCTCTGGTGGTGAGATCAGAGACGAAGGAGCAACCGGCATTGGCTCGCGCCCGAAAGCGGGGCTAACAGGGTTCTCTGTTTCTAACTTGCGCATACCCGGGTTTGAACAAGCCTGGGAAACCGATCATGGTAAACCTGATCGCATTGTCAGCGCGCGAGATATTATGTTGGAAGGCCCAATCGGTGGTGCTGCTTTTAACAATGAATTTGGTCGGCCCGGCTTATGTGGTTATTTTAGAACCTTCGAAGAAATCGTGCCTTCGGAAAACGGGCAAGCATTACGAGGCTACCACAAGCCCATCATGATCGCGGGTGGTGTTGGCAGTATTCGTTCTAAACACGTTGATAAGAAAACACTGCCCGAAGGAACACCAATCTTTATTCTGGGTGGTCCTGCCATGCTGATCGGTCTCGGTGGTGGTGCAGCGTCTTCCATGACCAGCGGAGCGAGTGCGGAAGATCTGGATTTTGCATCGGTGCAACGCGGTAATCCTGAGATGCAACGACGTTGTCAGGAAGTTATTAACGTCTGTACCTCGCTTGGTGATAATAACCCCATACTCTCAATACATGATATTGGCGCTGGTGGGCTATCTAATGCGGTGCCTGAAATTATTCATGATGCGGATCGCGGTGGTCACTTCGAATTGCGAGAAGTGCATAGCGCTGAAACCGGTATGTCGCCAATGGAGATCTGGTGCAACGAGTCGCAAGAGCGATATGTGCTCGCGATAGATGTTAACAAGATTGAAGAGTTTGAAGCATTTTGTGCGCGTGAGCGTTGCCCGGTAGCGGCAATCGGTACAGTTACCAGTGTGGAACAATTGCGTCTGGATGATGAGTTATTGGAGTCACAACCAGTAGACATTCCAATGGATGTGCTATTCGGCAAGCCACCCAAGATGAGTCGTGATGTGAAACGTGTGCATCCCCACTTTAAATCATTCTCGACTAAAGATATTGACCTGCGTGAAGCGATTGAGCGCGTGCTGCGCTTACCCACAGTCGCGTCGAAACGTTTTCTAATTACCATTGGTGATCGATCCGTTACCGGTCTGGTTGCGCGTGATCAAATGGTGGGGCCGTGGCAGGTACCGGTTGCTGATGTGGCAGTAACCCTCAGTGATTATGAAGGCTATACCGGTGAAGCTATGGCTATGGGTGAAAGAACACCGATTGCATTACTGGATGGTCCTGCGTCAGGCCGTATGGCGGTTGCCGAAGCGGTAACTAATTTGGCTGCAGCTCGTATCGATAACTTAAAAGATATCAAACTCTCCGCTAACTGGATGGCAGCAGCAGGTCATAGCGGCGAGGATGCATGCCTCTATGACACCGTCAAAGCTGTGGGTATGGAGTTTTGTGCTGAACTGGGACTGACTATTCCAGTGGGTAAAGACTCATTGTCGATGAAAACTGTGTGGAAAGATGGCGATGAAGATCGCGAGATGGCAGCACCAATGTCTCTTATTATTTCAGCCTTCGCGCCGGTGGTTGACGCACGCAAAACGCTAACGCCGCAACTCAATACCAGTGTCGAAGACAGTCGTTTGATTTTGATTGATTTGGGAGAGGGTAAGAATCGCCTTGGTGGTTCCTGTCTTGGTCAAGTTTATAAGAAGCTGGGTGATGAGCCTGCTGATCTTGATGATCCGCAAAAACTTAAACAGTTTTTTAATAGTATTCAATCTCTGAATGAACGGGGAAAAATACTGGCCTATCATGATCGCTCAGATGGTGGTTTGTTTGTCACTATTTCTGAAATGGCATTTGCGGGCCGCGCTGGTGCCGAGGTTGATCTAGGTTGTGATGAAGAGCGTGTGTTAGACGCGTTGTTCAGTGAAGAGTGCGGTGCCGTGATTCAGGTCAAGCAAGAAGAAGTGGAAAACGTCATGGCCACCCTGACCAAACATGGCCTGGAAGAATGTAGCAGAGTGATTGGTAAGGTCAGTACCGACGAGCGCGTTACCATCAATAATGGTAAGCAGGTGGTGTACAGCAAAGGCCGTGCTGACCTGCACAGTATCTGGGCTGAAACCAGCTATCACATGCAAGCCTTGCGAGATAACCCGCAGTGCGCTGCCGAAGAGCATGAGCAGATCAAGGTTGATCGCTATGGTATGAAGCCGCAAGTAGGTTTTGATGCGCAACTGGATATCGCGGCGCCTTATATAAAGTCAGGCGTGCGACCCAGAATTGCGATATTGCGTGAGCAAGGTGTCAATTCACAAGTTGAGATGGCGGCGGCATTTCATAAGGCAGGCTTTGAGTCGGTTGATGTACACATGACTGATATCCTGTCTGGGCTCGATGATTTAAGTTCCTATAAAGGCCTGGTAGGTTGCGGCGGTTTTTCTTATGGCGATGTCCTGGGTGCAGGTGGAGGGTGGGCTAAAACCATTTTGCACAACAATAAAGCGCGTGACAGGTTCGCCGAATTTTTTCATCGCGACGATGTGTTTGGCCTGGGTGTGTGTAACGGCTGCCAAATGTTTTCTCAGCTCCGTGAGTTGATTCCGGGCAGCAACCACTGGCCGTATTTCAGGCGCAATACCTCAGAGCAGTTTGAAGGGCGTCTCAGTATGGTCGAAATATTGCCATCACCCTCAATTTTCTTTAATGAGATGCAAGGTTCACACATACCTATTGCTGTCTCTCATGGCGAAGGTAGGGCGGTGTTTACTGATGTTACCCCTGAGGCGGTGACCAAAGCTGGTCTGGTCTCAATGCGCTTTATCAATACCTTTGGTCACGAAACAGTGGCTTATCCTGATAACCCCAATGGATCTCCTATGGGAATTACGGGTCTAACCACTGAAGATGGTCGTTTTACCATTATGATGCCTCATCCCGAACGGGTCTTCAGGACTATACAAATGTCATGGCATCCTTCGGATTGGGGTGAAGACAGTCCGTGGATGAGAATGTTTAGAAACGCACGAGTATGGATAGATTAATGAAAATTTTACTAACGATATTTTTGATAATGATGTTGTCTGCTTGTGAAACGCAAGTAGCAGAGCCCGAGCAGCAGCAGAGTCTTAACAGTAACAGTGAACAACAGCAGCAAAAAGCTGTCGTAGCTAAAGCAAGTATCTTTTGCGATGAGCTCAATGGCCAAACCTGGGAGTCGGTCGATCAGCTTGATGCAGGTCGTTCTGTTAATGGTATGGCAAAGATGCATTGGAAGCTCGGGTTTGAAAATGGACAGTTTCGTTGGCGTTATGCTGATGTGGTTGAGATGGGTACTTATGCTTGTGATGCCAATACATTGTCATTAACGAGTTCTATGAAAGACCCGCGAGCAACAGGCAGTTTTAATACCGAATTGTCTGAGCTGGTTATTAATAACGTGAGATATGTTTTACAAACTGAATAATACTTCTAGTCTGTGCGCCACCATCATATTACTGATGGTCGTTGTGCATCAACCTCTGTTTGCTCAGGCTGAGCAAGCGTGTTTAATTAAAGGCCAAACACTAGCCGGCGAAGAAATTACTGACTGTGTAATCAATGTTGGTATTGATCAACAAAAGGATTTGGCCAAGTTTTGTTTTGATTACACAGAATTACGCTCTTCTTTTGTGCGTAACCCGGAACCCAGGATTGTGTATATGGCCGTTTGCCCGCTTGCAGAGCAAGCGCAATGTGACCGTCCTGCTGATGAAAATGTCCAGGTATTGTTTTACGACAGAACCCCGTCACAGCTAGCACTTGAGCAAGAGTATTGTGGTTTGCTGGCTGGTGAGTGGTCTGATCAATACACAGCAGAGAAAAATCCGATTGGTGCTATCGACGAGCGTTACAACCTTTGTAACTATCTTGAAGGTAAGTCTTTCGTCTCCTTGCAGCGTTTTACCTATGGCTTGTCTTTGCTCTCCTACCATTGGAAACTGGAGTTTAATGCCGGCAAGTTGATGTGGCGTAAAAGTGGAGATCAAACCGAGCTGGCAGGGTATCGATGTAAAGGCGGAGAGATCACCGTCAAATCACTGGAGACGGGTGATGAATATCAGCTGGATGCCAGTATCTATTCAAATTCAGTGACTTTTGATGGTGTGGCGTACGACCAAAGCAGTCGATAATCTTTAATTATTGTTTCAGTATACCGTTCATTCACTATTAATTACCGTTCGTAAGAAGTCCTCGCAAGTGTGTGATTAGTAACACATTTGACTGTAAATCACTTGGCTATGCTTGGCGTATGGCTACCATGATATGCAATGAAGCTCTGGCGCAAGCTGCTGAGCACAACAAGATTTTCACCTACCTCCAGTCACAATTGCCTGAAAGCGTTGTCGTTTGGCACAAAGTGCCTTTCGGTGAGAACGGGTATGTACCTGACTATGTGATTCTGCATCCCAATTTCGGTTTGTTGATATTGGTAGAGAAGCAGTGGGATTTTGATTTTCTCTGTTCTGAAGAGTTTGAGCATCAGGTTATTGGAAATCCAAGTCTGGTTGCAAAAACCTATGCCAGAGCGATACGTGCTAATTTTAAAAATGACCCTGTACTCAGCTGTTGTCACGATGGAGGCATGCTACCTATTCAGAGCGCGCTTTTATTACCGCAGTTGAGTCGAGCAGAATTTGATCAGTCACCTCTGACTGCTTTGATAGATCCAGAAAGCGTGATCTGCGCAGAGTCCCTAGAAACCAATACACATTCAAACGACAACATAGTTGAACGCTTTTTTCAAAAGCGATTATTTTCTGTCATGTCAGCTCGATTGTTTGATCGAATTCGCTGGCATTGTTTTCCGAATTTACGCATTAACGAGCACGTGGTTGCAGAAGACGGCAGTATTAATGTGCTTGATTTACAAAAAGAACAGCACTTGCATAATCCGACTGCTTCCGTCCATTACATTCATGGTGTTTCTGGTTCTGGTAAAACAACGTTATTGTTGCATCGTTGCAAGCGCATCAAAGACGCACAAAAAACGGCGTTGGTGTTGTGTTACAACAACGTCCTCGCATCAGAGTTAAAATTTAAAATATCGTTGCTAAAGCTTGATACTGCGATTGATGTCATGAGCCTTGAGAGTTGGTGTCGCTCCGTCTTGAAGCGTGCGGATCTTTCCTCGCAGATTCGGCGCAGACTCGAAAAGAGTGATCGCCTCGAACGCTTGATGGAAATGGTGATCGATGGTTATAACAACGACAAGATAAAAACATTTGCTTACGATGCAGTCATGATAGACGAGGCGCACGATTTTAATCAGGATTGGTTAAATACCGTTGAACAATTAAGCGCCGGTGCAAGCCAATATTATTTTTATGACTCAGCACAAGGCAGCAGGTTGGCGATGCCCGAGCAATTGTCGGAGCAAACTGAAATACTGGAGCTGGAGCAGAATTATCGCAATTCGGCTCAGATCATTGAGTTGGCGCGTGAATTTGCAGAAGACAAAAAGCTGATGCCGGAGCAAGCGACAGACAAGCTGCTCTCGATAAATAGTAGTGACAAAGAAGGCGACTTGCCTGAGTTAATCAGAAAGCAGAGTTTGCATGCCGAAATAGACTACATGCTGGAACGCCTTAACGAATATAACCAAAATGGTTTGCAGTGGAACCGGATGGCGATTATTTGTCGCTCAGTAGAAATAGGGCAGATGATAGAGAACTGTCAAGCAGATACAGATATACCATTGGATTTAATGTTGCACGAAGATGTCCTTTACCATCCACAGAGTAACGCGGTTAAAGTACTGTCACTTGAGCAGGCTAAAGGTCTGGAGTTTGATGTGGTTGTCATGCCTGGACTTGGTCATATCGGCAAGCAACAGAATACGTATGTAGAAGACTTGCAGCTGATCTATATGGGTATGACTCGAGCATCTCAGCATTTGATCATGAGCTATCATCGTCACACACCATTTGTTGCCAGAATTAAAAATCTTACGGCGGCTAACCGAGTTACTCTCTCAGCCTAGTGTTAAAGTTTTCTTGAAAATAGAGTCGTAAGCTTGCACTATTCGTGTATGAAAAATACACATGTTATTGATGTTCTCGACCGCTGGGCCTCAGGCATAAATACTGCTGAATATTCTTCTGTTGTAGCTATGTATGCAGAAGAAGCAAGTCTGTTACCCACTTTTTCCAGTCAGGCCTGTCATTCAACAACTGACATACAAAACTATTTCACCGGTGTGTCTAAAAATGACAAGGTTACTGTAAGCTTTGATCAGGAGAGTCTGCAATTTGAGTCGTTGAGCGAGGACTGCAGTCTGGTCACAGGGCTCTATGATTGGGTGATAATTTCAGATGGCGTCAGCAAAGAAGTTCATGCGCGTTTCAGCTTTGTAATCAATGCCAGTGATAAGAGCCCGATCACACATCAACATTCATCAGTCGTGCCGGCGTAAACACAGATTTACTTATAGCGAGTATTGAATGTTCTCCTGTTTGGTTGGTATTACTTTATTCGCCACGACTACGTAGCGTAAGGGGCCTCCTGCATTCAAAGTAAAAAATGGATAGCAGGTAATTAAAATCAAATGCTCGTCATCGCGGGCTGTTATCTCTTTTGACACTCTGCTATCAACCACCGTCAATTCTGATACCTGATATTGGTGTATTTTTTTATGTTGGTCTTCAAGAGAGATGATATCCCCATTTTGAATGTTTCTTATCTGTTTAAAATGAGTGTCTCGATGCCCGGCAATGATTACCGGGCCAGCTTCACCAGGGACTGAACTACTGGTGTCGTAGCCGGGCCCGAATGCCAGTGCCTCACCGTGCGTGCCCGACATCACCAGCAAGTTTTCGCTCTCGGCAAAAGAGAGTTTGGCAACAGGCCAGGTATCCGCCCACGGCCAGGGCTTGTGGTTATTCTGCTCCTGCTGGCTTTTGTTCCAGGCACTGTCAATCAGGCTGTAAGCGAGATTGGCTTTAATATGTATCCAAGAGCCATTGGCGAATAGTCCAACGGCAAATACCAGAATGATCAGCTCTAGATAAAAGGTTTTTCTCTTGCTCATGATCTTCTCCCAACCGGGCGCAGCAGGCTACGCAGGAATAACATCAACATCAAGCCTAGAGCGACCAGGATGTGTTGGTCTGCATTGGTAGCTGTTTGTGGGTAGTTAATTCTCATGGTATTACCAGCCGGCATCAGGTTCGCTACCTCGGCATCAAGATTATTCTCCGGGTTACTGTTAACCGGGGTTTTATCTACCGCAACCATGCTGGTAAAGGGGGTGACTAATTGATGTAAAAGACCCACTGCGACGACTTTGGGTTTGATCAAGTCATCGCTAATACCGTCAATACGAGCTTCAAGATAGTCATCGATACTCGCTTTAGCCCAGATGATATGAGTACCCTGACTATTATCTTTAGCAGGAAGCTTCACAGTTTGTTGCCACAGTTCTTTACCAAAACGACCGGTGATTTTTGCTTCACCGCCAGCTTGCGCAAGTTCTGCGGTCACTTGTAATGGCTGACCATGGTAGAGATCAGGTATTTGTTGCGGGTAGGAGATTGCTTTGCTACTTGCAGGCCAACTAACTGCAAGGTCTTGCAGCACGGGTCGTTCAAGTTTCTCAAACAGATTGTCCATGGTTTTCTTTACCTGGTTGAGATTGTCAATATAAGTGAAGGTACCGCGCCCATACTTCGCTGCTTTACGCATAAAGTGTGAGTTGGGGGCTGAGCCTATACCAATAGTAAAGAGACGATCATTATCAATTCGTTCTTTGATCAAGCTGAATAGTCCCTGCTCATCACCAACGCTACCGTCAGTGATAAAAATAATCTGCTTGATAGTGTCTTGCATGGCGGGTTGTTCAAATGCCTGGGTCAGTGCAGTGTATATGTTGGTACCACCGTCGGCGTTCAAGTTGTCAACTGCTTGTATGGCGCGGGTCAGGTTTAGGCTGGTGGCGAGTAGCGGCTCGGGATAAAACACGCGAGCGGTATCGTCAAATTCAATTACGTTAAAATATTGATTGGTGTCCAGTCGTTTTAATGCATTCTGCAAACTTTGGCGTGCCTGCAGTATTGAAATACCACTCATCGAACCGGATGTATCAATTACAAACACAATGGTTCTTGGTATGGCTTCACTACTAGCCGTTACTGGTGGAACTACCAGTAAATTGACGTATTGTTTGTCGGCATAACTCTCCGAAAAAGTGGCGATATGGGGTGAGCTTGACGGGTCAAGTTGCCAGCTAATAACCGCATCGCGATCCATAGATGCTTTGCCCTGGCGCAATGACACTTCGTAGCCCATGTCATGTTCCAGCCATTCAATATCGTGAGTGCTGCTTTGAATGGTTGTGATGGGTAAGCCGGCGTTAATATTCATCTGTAAGGTGAGATTATCTCTGTCTTCACGCTTCATATGAGTCATGGGTGGGTTAATTAAATTCGCATCAACAATGTCAGTAAGAATAGTCTCCGCTTGTTTGCCGTTGAAACGAGGGGTCAGGGTAGTTGGCAGTCTGAGGCTAAAAGTTCCATCCTCGTAATGTACCTGGTCGTAATACACCAACTCGGTTTCTACCAGTGAACCTGCGGCTACGTTGGCGATCTCGGTGCTGAATAAATTTGCACGTTGACTGGTAACCAGGGCAGCTTGTTGTCCGTTAGCTTTGGCTGTCTGATAGATTTTCTTTGCTTCAGACTTTTCATGAACTTCAGATTCGATCAGTTTGTCATCGACACGTAAACGATATTCATTGACGGCAGCGGTTTCTGGAAGCGGGAATAAGTATCTGCCGTTCATCCATTGATCACTGTTGTTGCGAAATTGCTGCCTGATCTTAACCTTGATCATAAGGCCGCTGACATCTACCTCCATTGAAGTGTTTTGACTCATACTTTGGTGAGTGATTGAGTTTTCGTTGTTGCTGAATACCATCTCACCAGTATTTGTATCAGCATGAAGCTGAGTGCAAAGGATCAGTGAGGTCAGTATTACTAGTTGTTTGCTCAGTGTTTTCATAAAGATTCCTTGTTAGTGCCAGAGTAAATCGGGGTTAAAGTGTCGAGCTTGTGCCAGTCAATTTTTCTGGTGAGGGTCATAACACTCGCCAGTCCTGCAAAAATGAGTACTGAGCCATAGAGCAGAGCATGATCCTCAACAAATAAAATTAGATAGCACGCCAGGTAGGTGAGCAGGAGCAAGAATAAAAAGAAGAGGCTCGCTTTTTTACCGGCGAAGGGCAGCAGGTAATAACCGATTAGCCCGCTTGAAGAAGCAGCAGCTATTAAGTAAGCAATGGAGAATCCTAAATGCTCAGATAACGATAGTAGTAATAAAAAGAATATGGCGAGTGCCAGACCAACCAATGCATATTGGATCGGGTGTATTTTCAAACCTTTGAGTAATTCAAAAAGATAGAAGCCTGTAAACACCAGAATAATCATTAGAGCGCCATACTTGGTGCTGCGATTAACCAGTGAGTACTCGTCTACCGGGGTAAAAATATTGACCCCGAAGTTAAAATACTCAGGGTGATATTCGCGCTTGAGTTGATCAAGAATGACCGGTTTGGAGGAGAGGTTACTGTTGTAAGGGCTCACTTCCCAGTTGGCTTTAAACCCAGTTTCTTTGATGTCTCTCGTTAGTGGCAATAAGTCACCGGAGAAGCTCGGGTGTGGCCAGGTAGAGCTTACTTCGGTAGTTGCTTGTTGTGCATTGGGCGACATGTTAAATGACTCGGCACCACGCAGTGAGAATTCATTGACGATGGTCAAGCCTGCGTTGCTGCGCAATGCTGACTCGCTCACCGGGGTGTGAAAACCTTGTAGTTGTGAGAGTTCTCGTGCGCCTGGTTCAGTTGCAACTGTTTCTTGATTGATCAGCGTGTTGATCGAACTTCCGTCTAAGCCGCGTGCATCCGATACGGCATTCACAAAGTAGGCAGACTTGAATTCAAAGTTATCGGTGGATGAAAGTGTTTTGAGGAATTCATGTGTATCGAATTGACTAATGATGTTGACGTCAGAGGTGTAAACGGGAATCGAGTAAATCCCGCGTTTTCGCTCGCTCATATTTAACACACCGCTAAGTTCCGAGGTGGTCGGTTTGATGATTGCGGTGCGTTGGAATTTCCAGGCACTGGCTTGATTGTCTTTGCTTTTTACTGTGCCACTAACTTCATACTCAATGACCAGTATTGGGTCTTGAACAATCTGTGCACTCGCCCACGAGTTGATGATGTTCATAGTGGCATCATGTTTATAACGAATGCGCTCGTGAACTGTGCCGCCAATCATGGTTAAGGGGATTAACAACAGTAGCGTTAAGAGCAGCAGAATCGCTGGTTTTTTCAAGCTATGCATAATGTCTCCGGGGTTATCGTGTTTGGTGTAGTTGCATTAAATGGTCGATTACTTTTTTCAATAAGTCGTTTTGTCGCTTCAGCTCCCAGTTTTCTTTTTGGATAGCACGCGTCGCAATTTGATCGTGTTGTTTGTGCTTGGCTTTCAGCAGCAGGGTGTCTTCGACCCAGTCATTTAAAAGGACTTTTGAAATGCCTGCTTTGCGTGCTACCTTTGCTACTTCAAGACCTTGTTCAATAACTTGCTTGACGATGCTCTGTCGAAACGAATCGATATATTTAAGTTCTGTTTGCATGTTGATACCTCTCAATGTGAGACTTATTGTGGAATTACAGTGTGTGGTTGATGTGTGTTTTGTATGTGTTTTATGCGAAAACAAGGTCCGTCACAGTGTGATTTTGTGTTTTAATATCGCTGCAAATACATAACTACGGAATATTCATGCAAGAGCAGAAAGTCATTGATCACATTGTTGCGTGGTTGTCAGATTATTTAGGTCAGTCGGGTATGCAAGGCTTTGTTTCCGGTGTTTCGGGCGGCATAGATTCTGCGCTCACCTCAACGCTGTGCGCATTGACAGGCGCTAAAGTCACGGTGCTTTCGATGCCTATCCTACAAGCAGAGGACCAACACTCTTTGTCGCAACAACATATGCAATGGTTGGTTGACAAGTTTGATAATGTGGAACAAGAAACTATTGATTTAACGCCTGCCTTTAAAAGTATCCAGGCGACATTGCCCGAGGATATACAGGACCCGTTGACCATGGCGAATACGCGCTCACGACTGCGTATGTTGACGCTGTATGCCTATGCCGGTAACCATAAAAAGCTGGTAGCAGGTACTGGCAACAAGGTTGAAGATTTCGGTGTGGGTTTCTACACCAAGTATGGTGATGGTGGGGTGGATTTGTCGCCCATTGCTGATCTGATGAAGTCTGAAGTCTATGCTTTGGCGAAGCACCTTGATGTATTGCAAGGAATTCAGGATGCGGCTCCGACTGATGGTTTGTGGGATGACGAGCGTACTGATGAAAGCCAGATCGGAGTTAGTTACGATGAGTTGGAGTGGGCCATGAAGTTTCTTGCTACTGGTGCCAGCCAAGATGAGCTTTCAGAGCAAGAGCAGCATGTGATTGCTACCTATCTGAAGTTCAATACAGCGAACAAGCACAAAATGCTGGAAATACCAGTGTGTGAAATCCCAACTGGCTTATTAGATTGATTAGTTGCAGGTAGTCGCTTGTAGTAAAGGCCAACTAATTGAAGCAGAGGTGCCTTGGCCCGCTCTGTTTTTCAATTCAGCTTTCCCTTTATGAAGTTTCATGACCTCATTGACGAAACTCAGCCCCAATCCAGTGCTGCGTTGTTGATTGTCAGGGCGTGGTAAAGAATAAAAGCGTTCAAATATTTTTTCTTGAGCGTAATCAGGTATTCCAGGTCCGTTATCATCAATGCTTATAGTGTATTGATCATTTTCCATTAGTGAGCAAATGCTGATACTGCTGCCGCTTGGTGAAAATTCAATCGCATTATCGAGCAAGTTGGCAATCGCCTGTTCGAGTAAGACACTGTCACCGGTAATGGTCTGTTGCTCCAGTGCCTCGGTTTTGATGCTGATCTCGAGAGTCTCCAGTCTTTTGCTGCGGTCTTTGACTAAACGAGTGATTATGGTCGGAAGATCAATCTCCTGAATGTTATCCAGCTCGCGTTGTCTTTCAACGCTGGCCAGGTTTAGCATGCGCTCTACTAACAGGTTCATCCGCTCAGATGACTGGCTGATGTTGTTGGCAAGTTTTGATTGTTGCTGCGGGTCTTTGTTCTCACTGAGTAGTTCTGCAGAAGCGCTCAGGCTGGTGAGAGGGGATTTAAGCTCATGGGCAACCGAGTGTAGATAGTTCTCGATATACTCTTTATCTTCCAGTTCAACTTTCATGCGTTGCATTGCATCTGCCAGCTTGGCAAACTCGCTTTCTCGCAACCTCGGGGCAGGCACTTCCTGTCGTGAACCAAGTAAGTCAGCATAGTTACCCAGCTTGCGCATCGACCGGCTCAACCACCACGTCATAAACATACTGAAAAACACCATTGCACCTACAACAAATAAAACAAAGCGCTGCATTTGCTCTGTGGCGCTATCCATAAAAGGTTCAAGGTAGGCCAGACCTTTGGAAACCGTCACTACGCCCACAATTTCATTTTGATGAATTACCGGTGCACCTATATAAAGCGCTTTAAGCGGGTCATCTTCGAGTTGGTCTGAAATCTCATCAATTATGCTGGTGCGCGCACCATAGTCACCTTTTAGAGTTAAAATCACGTCATTCCATCTAGAAAAATCTTCACCTTCGCTTTGCCCGGTAGAGTCATACAGTACCTGGCCGTTTTTGTCGGTTATATAGACTTGCATGTCTGGCTTGGTTTTCATGACTGAATAGATTTCAGCATTAAGACGACGCTCGAGATAGGCCGGGATTAAGTTGTGAATCTGGTGTAATTGTATTTCGCCTTCAATGACATTCTGGCTGACCAGCTCGGCGATAAAGTTAGCCGAGTCGACCATGACTTCTTCGGCTGAGGTTCGGACACTGTCGTCCAACGTCTTGAGTGATTTATCCAGAATGAACCAGGCAATGATACTGGTGATAAAGAAAAAGAATAAGAACAGGCGGAGTACAAAGCTCATGTGCTGATACTGTAGCCGATTCCTCGGTGGGTATTAATTTGATCTGAGCCAGCGTCAATTTCTTTTAACTTGGCGCGTAGGGATTTTATGTGGGTGTCGATAGTTCGTTCTTCTGAGGGATGATTGGCATCCCAGATGATTTCCAGAAGTTGGGTACGGGTAAAGACCCGGTTGGGTTGACTGAGCATGCCGCTTAACAATTTATATTCGGCTAAGGTTAGATCCAGTGCCTGTTGTTGAAAGCTGATTTTGGCCTGTTGGTCATTAACTTCGAACTTTTTTGAGTTTGAATCACTCTTTGTTTCCGGGCTGTTGTTGGTTCTGCGCAGTACCGCTTTAATGCGCGCCATCAACTCACGTGGGCTAAAGGGTTTGGTGATGTAGTCATCGGCGCCAATCTCAAGCCCAACCACCCGATCAATTTCCTCACCACGCGCGGTTAGAAAGATGACGGGTGTATTGTGTTGTTGGCGAATCAGTTTAAGTAACTCAAATCCGCTCATGTCAGGCAGTCCAACATCGAGCACAATCAGATTGGGGGATACTTTTTCTAAATGATCTAGGGCTGCTTCACCAGTAGCTGTCCAGTCACAAGAGTAGGATTCGTTCTCAATGGCAATTTTTATCGTTTCAGCAATATTGGCTTCGTCTTCTACTACCAGTATGCGGTCGTTCATTTTTTACTTACGCCTCAATCCAGTCTTTGACAAACTGATGTGCGACTCTACCACTGCGCGAACCACGATGAATGCTGAAGCGCATCGCAGCTACACTAAGCTCCTCTTCATTGCTAATTTGCACATGATAATGATCAAGCCAGTGGTTAACGATGTTCAAATACTCAACCTGCTTTAGCGGATGAAAAGAAAGCCACAAGCCAAAGCGTTCTGCCAACGAAATTTTTTCTTCTACCGCATCACTATGGTGAATCTCATTATCAACCATACGAGTGTCCTGATTGTCTCGCATGGATTCTGGTAACAGGTGTCGCCGGTTAGAGGTGGCATAGACAAGCACATTATTCGGCCTGGCGGCGACTGAGCCATCCAGAGCAGCCTTCAATGCTTTATAGCTGGCATCATTTTCTTCGAAAGAGAGGTCGTCGCAGAATAAAATAAAGTGCTCGGGTCTCTCACCGAGACGTTCGGTTAATTCACTGAAGTGAATTAAGGAATCTTTGTCTACTTCGATAATGCGCAAGCCTTTGTCTGAATATTCATTGAGTAAGGCTTTAATCAGTGATGATTTTCCGGTGCCGCGCGCTCCCCAGAGCAAAACATCATTGGCAGGTTTGCCGTTAAGAAACTTGACGGTGTTCTTAACCAGTTGCTGCTTTTGCTTATCGACATGTAGCAAGTCATCCAGGCGAATCGGGTCAATCTTCTTTACTCGGTGTAATTGCCCCTGATTGATCCATTGAAAGGCTAAGCCATCCCAATCAGTAGCTTCCATCGTCGGGAACTGACGCTCCAGGCTTGCAGCGATAGAATCCAGCTTGTTGAATAGTTGATCTAAATCACTCATGCTGTGATGTTAACGCCCTCGAAACACAGATCCGAGGATGCCGCGCACAATACTGCGACCTAAATTGGTTCCAATCGAACGAGCGACGCTTTTGGCGGCGGCTTCGCCAACACTCTGGCGATTACTGCGGCGCTTTTTAGGTTTGGCTTTTGCTTTCTTGGCAGCGGCTTCTGCTTTCTCCGCTTTTTCTGCGGCTTTTTTAGATCGCTCCTGTAGTTCCTCATGAGCCGATTCACGATCTTTGGTTTCTTCATATTTACCCAGTAACGGGCTGGACTTTCTCACCTTGCTGCGTTCACTATCCGTTGCAGGGCCAATACGAGAATGTGGCGGGCAAATCAGAGTCTGCTGTACGATACTCGGTGTACCTTTGAGTTCCAGAACTGAAACCAGCGCTTCACCGACACCTAGTTCGGTAATGGTTTGCTCGGTATCCAGGTTCGGGTTGGGTCTGAAGGTTTGTGCTGCTGCCCGTACTGCTTTTTGATCGCGAGGAGTAAACGCGCGTAACGCATGTTGTACACGATTACCTAGCTGTCCCAGGACATCATCCGGAATATCAGTCGGGTTCTGGGTAATGAAGTAAATGCCTACGCCTTTGGAACGAATCAGTTTGACGGTTTGTTCAACTTTTTGGGTTAAGGCTTTAGGTGCATCGTCAAACAACAGGTGTGCTTCGTCGAAGAAAAAGACCATGCGTGGTTTTTCCATATCACCCACTTCAGGCAGCTCTTCAAATAATTCTGAAATCAACCAGAGTAGAAAGGTGGCATATAAACGTGGTGATTCCATCAGCTTGTCTGCCGCAAGAATATTGATTTGTCCCAGGCCACCATCACCAGTGCGCATCATATCCCAGATATCGAGTGCTGGTTCACCAAAAAAGTTTTCGGCACCTTGTTGCTCAAGCACTAGCAAGCGACGTTGTATTGCGCCGATAGAAGCGTTGCTGACGTTGCCATACTCTTTTTGAAATTCTTCGCGGTTATCACCGATATAACGTAGTGTCGAACGTAAATCATCAAGGTTGAGTAATGCCAGGCCTTCTTCGTCGGCAAACTTGAAGGCAACATTGATGACACCTTCTTGAGTATCATTCAAGTCAAGCAAGCGAGATAAAATCAGAGGTCCCATATCTGTGATGGTGGTTCTGATGGGTGTGCCTTGTTCTCCAAACAGATCCCAAAAGACACTCGGGAAGCCTTCGAATTTAAAATCTGTGATGCCAATTTTCTCAATGCGTTCGTCGACTTTCGGGTGCGGTTTACCTTCCTGGGTGATGCCTGAAAGATCACCTTTAACGTCCGCCATGAACACGGGCACACCAATGCGTGAAAAGCCTTCGGCCAGCACCTGTAGTGATACTGTTTTACCGGTACCGGTTGCTCCTGCAATCAAGCCATGACGATTGGCGAATTCCGGATCAAGAAATACCTGTTCTTCACCTTTGCCTATAAGTATGGGTTGTACGCTCATAATGTTTTCCTGTCTTAAGTCGCGAGACGTTTGTATTTAATTTTGGTGGGTTGGTTAGCGTCTTCTCCAAGACGTCTTTTACGATCAGCTTCATAATCAGAATAGTCGCCAGCAAACCAGGTGCTTTCACTGTTACCTTCAAAGGCGAGAATATGGGTGGCGATTCGATCCAGAAACCAGCGATCGTGAGAGGTGACGACCACACAGCCGGGGAAGTTAAGAATAGCTTCTTCCAGTGCACGCAGGGTGGCGACGTCCAGATCGTTGGTGGGTTCGTCAAGCAGTAAGACATTACCGCCAGAGCTTAATAATTTGGCCAGGTGTACCCGGTTGCGTTCACCACCTGACAAGTCACCAATTCTCTTTTGTTGGTCGGTACCCTTGAAGTTAAAGCGCCCCACATAAGCTCGTGACGCTATTTCGTAAGTGCCTACCTGCATGTTGTCTGAGCCGCCCGAGACTTCTTCCCAGACAGTTTTGCTGTCATCCAATGCATCCCGGCTTTGATCTACATAAGCAATCTTGACGGTTTCACCGATATCAAGCTTGCCGCTATCGGGTTCTTCTTGCCCGGTCAGCATTCTAAAAAGGGTGGTTTTACCGGCGCCGTTGGGGCCAATTACACCGACGATGCCACCCGGTGGTAATGAGAAACTCAGATCTTCATAGAGGACCTTGTCACCATAGGCTTTTTTCAGTCCTTCAGCGACTACCACTTTGTCGCCCAGTCTCGGACCGGGCGGGATGTAGAGTTCAAGTGTCTCACTTTGTTGCTGAAACTCTTTAGAGTTGAGTTCTTCAAAACGTTTCAAGCGTGCTTTGCTTTTGTCATGCCGGCCTTTGCTACCTGAGCGTACCCATTCCAGTTCAGCCTTGATGGCTTTTTGATGAGCCGCTTCGGTTTTTTCTTCCTGTGCCAGTCGTTGTTCTTTCTGTTCCAGCCAGGTTGAGTAGTTACCTTCCCAGGGAATGCCGTGACCACGGTCCAGTTCGAGAATCCAGCCAGCCACGTTATCCAGAAAGTAGCGATCGTGTGTCACCGCAACCACAGTGCCGGCATATTCTTGTAGAAAACGTTCCAGCCATGCGACTGATTCAGCATCCAGGTGGTTGGTAGGCTCATCGAGTATGAGCATGTCCGGGTCGGACATTAATAAACGACACAAGGCGACCCGACGTTTCTCACCGCCAGACAATGTAGTGACGTCCGAATCCCATGGGGGTAGGCGTAAGGCGTCCGCGGCGATTTCGAGCTTGCGTTCCATATCATGTCCGCCACCGGCCTGAACAATGTTCTCAAGTTCGGCTTGTTCTTTAGCCAAGGCGTCAAAGTCTGCGTCTTCCTCAGCGTATGCCGCGTAAACTTCTTCGAGTCTGGCCTGTGCTTCGGTGATATCACCCATTGACTCCGCCACATTACCGCGCACATCTTTACTGGCGTCCAGTTGCGGCTCTTGTTCCAGGTAGCCAATTTTGATACCTGTTTGCGGGCGCGCTTCTCCGATATATTCCTTGTCGACACCGGCCATGATTCTGAGCAAGGTGGATTTTCCGGCGCCGTTGTAACCGAGCACGCCGATTTTCGCACCTGGGAAAAAGTTAAGTGAAATATCTCTGAGGATCTGTTTTTTCGGCGGGACAATTTTGCCAACGCCGTTCATGGTGAAGATGTATTGAGCCATGGAATAAGAGCTTATGTTGAATAACGTTCTGATTATTCAGTATCTGGGCGCTGGATGCCACTGCTGACACTAAGAAACATCAAGACACATTATATGTGAAATTCATGGATCTGCCTCACACTCGTCTGTGGGGACTTTGTAAACAAGAATCACATCCACGTAAAAACAGGATTCATAGCACATTGCCCATGGCTATCAGAGGTTATAGTGCGGCTCATCGTTGCTGACCAACTACTTGGGGTAGTGTCATGAGACAGACTGGACTTGCTACATTATTAATCGCTTTACTGCTGTTACTGGCGGTGCAGGGCAATGCCCACGACGTTAGTGTTGAAAACTCTCAGGCTCAAGCTAATCAAGAACAGGTTGTAGCAACACAGCTGCCGATGCCAGCCATTGGTGCTTGTGGCGCAGAATACGGTTGCTCCGTGACTGAGTTGCCAGTATCTGAAGCTGTCAATCATGATGACTTGCTGGCAGAACTGGCTGGTTCACTCGGTCAGGACGATTCAATCACTCAGTAAGCCGCTACAACATCTCGTTGTAAGTTGCCTTATTTCCCTCTGAAGGTACATTATTTGGTATAGACCAGATATAATTCTGGCTATATAAATACACTACATCTTTGAGGGTTTGTCATGTTCGATCTTGATATGGATATTGCTGGTTTTGATCCGCAGCTACACCAGGCCATGGAGCGTGAAACGCTTCGGCAGGAAGAGCATATCGAGCTGATAGCCTCCGAGAACTATGCCAGCCCACGTGTCATGTTGGCGCAAGGCTCTATGCTGACCAACAAGTACGCTGAGGGCTATCCTGGTAAACGGTATTACGGTGGTTGCGAATATGTTGATACCGCTGAGACTCTGGCTATTGAGCGTGTTAAAGAATTGTTTGGTGCCGACTACGCGAACGTCCAACCACACTCTGGTTCGCAGGCAAATGCTGCCGTCTACATGGCCTTACTCAATGCTGGCGACACGATCCTGGGTATGAGTCTGGATCATGGTGGTCATTTAACCCATGGTTCAAAAGTAAATTTTTCCGGCAAGATTTTTAATTCCTATCAATACGGTATTGATCTCGATACCGGTGAAATTGATTACGCCGAAGTTGAAGCGCTGGCTAAAGAACACAAACCAAAAATGATCATTGCCGGTTTCTCTGCCTATTCTAAAATTGTCGATTGGCAGCGCTTCCGCGATATTGCTGATGAGGTTGGTGCTTATCTGGTGGTTGATATGGCGCACGTTGCCGGTTTGGTTGCGGCAGGGCAATATCCAAGTCCGGTGCAAATTGCTGATGTATGCACTTCTACCACGCACAAAACTTTACGCGGCCCTCGTGGGGGCATCATCCTGGCAAAAAGTAACCCCGAGATTGAAAAGAAAATTAACTCGATGGTATTCCCGGGTTCACAAGGTGGCCCGTTGATGCACATCATTGCCGCCAAAGCAGTCGCTTTTAAAGAAGCGCTTGAACCAGAATTCACCGCCTATCAAAAGCAAGTGGTGCTAAACGCCAAGGCCATGGCGACCACCTTACAGTCCAGAGGATACAAGATAGTCTGTGATGGTACTGAAAACCATTTGATGTTGGTTGACCTGATTGATAAACCAATGAACGGTAAAGAAGCAGATGCCGTCTTGGGTAGCGCCAATATCACGGTGAACAAAAACTCGGTGCCTAATGATCCTGAGTCTCCCTTTGTTACCAGTGGCTTGCGTCTTGGCACGCCGGCTATCACTACACGTGGCTTTACCGAAAAAGAAACCATAGAGTTGAGCGGCTGGATTTGTGATGTACTGGATGATCATACTAATCCTGATGTGGTCGCAGAGGTAAAAGACAAAGTGCTCGATATCTGTTCCAGGTTCCCGGTCTATGGAGATCGTCTCGCTGCAAGAGCTAGCGCGTAAGTAGCTGGACGAGACTGGAGACTCGACGCCATGCGTTGTCCTTTTTGTAATCACTCAGACACCAAAGTCACTGACTCGCGCCTGGCCGGTGAGGGTCAGAAGATTCGTCGTCGTCGTGAATGTCTCGAATGTGAAGAACGTTTCACTACCTATGAAATAGCAGAACTGTCTATGCCCAGGATCGTGAAGCGTGACGATGCACGCGAGCCGTTTGATAATGAAAAACTCAAGTCCGGCATGTTACACGCACTGGAAAAACGCCCGGTAAATACCGAAGATATCGAAAACGCTATCGAGCGGATTAAAAACCGTGTCTTGTCTGCGGGTGTCAGCGAATTGCCTGCCAAGCGTGTTGGTGACTGGGTCATGGAAGAATTGCGTCAGTTGGATGATGTGGCGTATGTTAGATTTGCCTCGGTCTATCTGGGGTTTGAAGGTATCAATGCCTTCCGTGAGACCATCGAAAAGCTGGAAACCCAGCCATCAGCCAAGATGAAGCGCGATCAGATTCCTCTGATCGATAGTGGCGGGTGAGTTTCAGTACAACTGATCATGAGCATATGTCGCTGGCGATTGAAACAGCCAGACGCGCACGTAATATAACTACCCCTAATCCTGCCATTGGCTGCGTTATCGTGGTTGATGAAAAAGTTGCTTCCACAGCCCACACCATGCCAGCCGGTGATTTACACGCTGAAGCGCAAGCCTTGCTCAAGACTGATCGCGATGTAATGGGTGGCACAGCTTACGTCACCCTCGAGCCTTGTTGCCATCATGGTAAGACACCACCTTGTACCGAAGCGATTATCTCCGCGGGTATCAAACGCGTCGTGATTGCCCAGCGTGATCCGAATCCATTGGTCGCTGGTAAGGGTGTGGCTGCCTTACAAGCTGCTGGCATTGAAGTAGAAGAAGGTTTACTCGCTAATGAAGCAGCACAAGTGAATGCCGGATTTTTAAAGCGCATGAAGAGCGGCTTACCTAAAGTAACCATCAAAGCCGCCATGAGCATGGATGGACGTACAGCCATGGCTTCAGGTGAAAGTAAATGGATTACTGGTACCAGCGCCAGGCAAGACGTACAACAACTACGTGCACGTAGTTGTGCGATTATGACGGGCATAGAGACCGTGTTGGCGGATGACCCGTCCATGACTGTTCGTTTGAGTGCCTCCGAGTTGGGTCAGGATGGTTTCGTGGTTCGTCAGCCGTGGCGAGTGATCCTCGATACCAACATGCGCACTCCCGCCAATGCAAAAATCATAGGTGAAGATTCCCGAAGCATCATCTTTCACGCTGATAGTAGTGGTGAAAAAAGCGCCCTGGAGAGCAGCGGTGCTAACTGTGTAATCGTAGACACAGACTCGGGGTCAATAGACTTGAAATCAGTGCTCGCACAGCTGGCAGAGCGTGAAATAAATGAGGTCTTGGTCGAAGCGGGGGCTACTCTCACAGCAGCATTAGTCAAAGAACGACTGGTGGATGAGATAGTCTTATATATTGCTCCAAAACTGATGGGTAGTAAGGCCAGACCGCTGTTCGATTTGTCGACGATTGCAATTATGGACGATGCGATTCAACTGGAGTTTATTGGTTTCACGCAAATTGGAGATGACCTTAAAATTCGTGCCATTCCGAAATATTGATTAAAGTTAATCCAGATTCCTACATAATCGAAAATTATGTAGGAAATACAAGTACTTATTACATTATTTTTACCTAATCTGACTTGACCATCGCTGTCAGTTCAAGCACACTTCGCTGTATAGATACTCTACAATGTATTGAATAACAATAAACATTTATCGGGTGGGTTATAGCTCGGATCATTAGATAGCCTGAGGGACAACAGGCAAAGTGATTCATCAGCGATAATCAATAACTAGAATTAAAGATATGGGCTTCAAAGAATTCGCCGACAAGGGCTTGCCGCTAATTCATTGATCATAAACCGTATGGGAGCATATCCATGTCAACGATCGTCGTTGTCAGGAAGAAAAAGCAGGCTTGTATTGCAGCGGATAGCGTCACCAGTTTTGGTGATACGTTATTACCTGCTGATTTCGATCAGGCCAGTGACAAAATCACTTATCATCTTGGAAACTATATCGGCACTGTCGGCAGTGCTGCGCATCAGCTTGTTCTCGAGAGTGCTTTGCATTCAATGCGCCAGGTTGATCTGCATACCCGCCAATCAATTTTTGAGTCATACCGTCGTCTACATAGAACCCTGAAAGATGATTATTATCTGAAGCCTGCGGAAGATGAAGAAGATCCTTATGAATCATCTCGTATGGATTCACTGATTCTAAATGACTCGGGTATTTTTGGTGTATATGGTATGCGAGAAGTATTTGAATACAGTCGTTTCTGGGCGATCGGTTCGGGCGCTGACTACGCGCTCGGCGCAATGCAGGCTATCTATGAGTATTCCGATAGCGCCATAGAAATTGCTCGCGCCGGTATAAACGCAGCAGCGAAATTTGATAACAGCAGCTCATTGCCAATGACTTTGTATAGCGTCAGTATGGATTACACAGACACCATGGGCATGGAACGTTTCGGGCAGCGATAGTTCGCAGACAGCTTGTCTGGACAGCAACGAGAGACTGCTGCAACATAGCAGTCAACTTACGGAAATGGACAAGCCATGTTTACCGGACTGATAGAAGCAACGGGTGAAATTCTTGAAGCAATAGAAACCAAAGGTGATATTACCTTGCGCGTGCACGTGCCTGATGGTTTTCTGGAGCAAGTAGAATTGGGTGAGAGTATTAGTGTTAATGGTGTTTGTCTGACCGCCATAAATTTTACCGACACAGCCTTTAGTTGTGATGTTTCCAACGAAACCTTGCGTTGTTCAACACTGGCTAACGTCAAGCCGGGTACAATCGTCAATCTCGAGCGTGCCTTGTTACCAACCTCTCGCCTTGGCGGTCATATTGTGAGTGGCCATGTCGATGGCATCGGTAAAGTTGAATCCCTGACTACAGACGCACGTAGCACCTGTTTTATTCTTTCTGCTCCTGCTGAGCTGGCTAAATATATCGCTGCCAAAGGCTCTATCACTATTAATGGTGTGAGTTTGACGGTTAATAGTGTTGATGGAGATAATTTCAGCGTCAACATTATTCCGCATACGATGGAAATGACTAATCTGAATGAATTGGAATCAGGTACCACGGTGAACCTTGAAGTTGATATAATCGCGCGGCACGTAGAGCGATTGCTCAACCGGGAAGACTGAGGGTCCCCGGGTAGTTCATTAACATCAAGGTAACAGTATTGTGACTGCATTCAATTCGATTTCCGAGCTCATTTCGGATCTGGCAGCTGGAAAGATGGTTATTCTCATGGACGATGAAGATCGTGAGAACGAAGGTGATCTGGTCATGCTGGCGTCGCAGGTGCGACCTGAAGACATTAATTTTATGTCAAAAAATGGACGTGGTTTGATTTGCCTGACCTTGACCGAAGAGCGCTGCAAGCAATTAAATTTACCCTTGATGGTAGAGCAGGGCAACAACGCCCGCTTTGGAACCAATTTTACTCTTTCTATTGAAGCTGCCGAAGGTGTCACCACCGGCATTTCAGCTTATGATCGCGCTCATACTATTCGCACGGCAATTGCGCCGGATGCACAACCCGAAGATCTGGTGCAACCCGGCCATATTTTCCCAATCACCGCTCAGCCAGGTGGCGTACTAACCCGCGCTGGTCATACCGAGGCTGGCTGTGATCTGGCTAGAATGGCAGGCTCGGAACCCGCTGCCGTAATCGTAGAAATACTAAATGATGATGGCACCATGGCTCGTCGTGATGATCTTGAGATTTTTGCCAAAGAGCATGATATTAAAATCGGTACGATCGCCGATTTAATTCAACATCGCCTGAATACTGAGAGCTCTATAGAGTTATGTGCAGAAACACCGCTGGATACCGAGTTTGGTGAATTTAGCTTGCGTGCCTATCGTGATCAAATTAGTGATCAGATTCATTATGCCTTGGTCAAAGGTGAAATAGACCCGGATGATGCAGTCATGGTGCGCGTGCATTTGCACGATGCATTGGCGGATGGCTTGCCTGTAGAGAATCAAAATTTTGGCTGGCCACTACGTGATGCGTTACGACGTATTGGTGAAGAAGGCAAAGGTGTTGCCGTGATATTACGATGGAATGAATCTAACGATTCACTGCTGGGTCGTATCAAGGCGTTGGGAGGGGAAGAGAGTACCCCGTCTGAAGAGGGCTCGGAGTCAAGCGATCAGCGGACCTATGGTATTGGCGCTCAAATATTATTGGATATCGGCGTGCACCACATGCGTCTATTAAGCGCGCCCAAACAATTTCATGCACTGGCGGGATTTAACTTGACCATCACCGATTATATTTGGGACGAGGCATAAGCATGGCAATAAATACACTGCGCGGGAATCTTGATGGAAAAGGTATGCGCATCGCATTACTGGCATCCCGTTTTAACGGCTTCGTAGTAGATGCTTTGGTGGGTGGCGCACAAGCAGCATTAGTCGAGCATGGTGTTAAGGAAGAAGACATAGACTTTGTCTCCGTCCCCGGCGCGCTCGAATTAAGTGTGGTTGCGGAGACGGCGGCTGCGAGCGGCAACTACGATGCCATCGTTGCGATTGGTGCGATCATTCGCGGTGAAACTTATCATTTTGAAATTGTCGCTAATGAGTCAGCGCGCGGTTTGGCTGATGTTGCTGCCAGACACAAGCTGCCAGTTCTGAACGGTGTGATCACCACCAATGATGAGGCTCAGGCAATGGCAAGAGCTGCAAGCGGTAAAGATAATAAAGGTGCGGAGGCAGCACTGGGTGCAATCGAAATGGCAAACTTGCTCAAGCAGCTTTCATAATGGAGCAGCAATCAATTCATAAACGTCGAGCCGCCAGACGTTTGGCTATGCAGGCGCTCTATTCATGGCACTTTAATGATGAAAATCCAGGCGCGCTGATTGATTCATTCAAGGGTGATGAAGAATACGTGCGCGTGGACAAAACTTACTTCAAAGATCTGGTCAGCGGTGTCATCAAGCACCAGCAAGAGCTGGATGACGTGATTGAGAAATATGTGTCGCGCGCCAGCGAACAACTTGATCAGGTAGAAAATGCTGTGCTTCGTTTGGCTTCTTTTGAATTAATGCACCATCACGAAACGCCCTATAAAGTCATTGTCAGTGAAGCAGTTGCTCTGGCCAAAAAATTTGGTGCGCAGGACGGCTACAAGTTTGTTAATGGCGTGCTGGATAAGCTGTCTACAGAATTACGTGCTTTCGAAACTGCTGATAAATAAAGAGTTGCTGGTATGCATGAATTTGCTCTAATTCAAAAGTACTTCGCTGATTTTCCCGGTGACGATTCGCTGGTCGAAGGTGTCGGTGATGATGCGGCTGTGATGAGGCCACCCAAAGATCACTTGTTAGTTCAGTCCAGCGATACGCTGGTCAGTGGCGTACATTTTCCAGACGATGCTCCTGCCGGTGATATTGCCTTCAAAGCCCTGATGGTGAATTTAAGCGACATTGCTGCAATGGGCGCCAAACCGCTGTGGTTTACGTTGGCTTTGACCTTGCCGGAAGTAAACGAGGCATGGTTACGTTCCTTTTCCGAAGTCTTAAGAGATCTATCTCAGCAAAAGGAAGTGGTGCTTGTTGGTGGCGATACTACATCAGGTTCTGAACTAGCGCTGACTATTACTATCACTGGTGCGGTCATGGAAGGTGAGCAAGTGATGCGCAGCGGTGCGAACGTCGGAGACCTGGTGTTTGTCACCGGCAATATCGGCGATGGTGCTTTAGGTTTGGCTCTGTGGCAAGAGCGCATTAAAAGTGTAGTAAATGCCGAGCCCTGTCTGGAACGCTTTTATCGACCAGTCGCACGTACCGAAATAGGTATATCGTTAGGGCCTATGGTAAGCGCCATGATTGATTGTAGTGATGGTTTGTTTGCCGATCTTGGGCATATTTTGAAGCGTAGTGAGTGTGGTGCAGAGATCATGCTTTCCAGTATTCCGGTTTCTGAAAGTTTCGTGTCTGTTGCCAGTGATGATCAGCTTAGGACAGAAATGTTAAACGGTGGTGATGACTACGAATTAATATTCTGTGCTTCTGCTGAAGCAAAAGACGAAATCCTCTCGCTGGCAAAGGTGCATGATTGCCCAATAACGCAGATTGGTGAGATTACGGGCTCTTCGGGTTTGCGAGTCATCAACGATGAAGGACAAGAAATAAATGTCTTTGAATCAGGGTATCGTCACTTTGGCTAAGTCTGAAAAAAATCACCCGGTTTCCGCCCGTGAGATCATGACCGACACTGTGCACATTCTGGCTTTCGGTTTCGGTAGTGGTTTGGCGCCCAAAGCGCCAGGTACTTTCGGTAGTGTCATAGGCGCACTGATTGCCTGGGCAATGTTGTCCTTGGGCCCGGCCAATTATCTAATTATTACCATCTTGAGTTTTGTATTTGGGGTGTGGTTGTGTGGCGCCTCCTCTACAAAGCTGGGCGTGCATGATCATGGTGGCATAGTGTGGGATGAAATCGTCGGTATGATGATTACCTATTTCATGCTACCGCAAGGCTGGTGGTGGTTATTGCTTGGGTTTGTGCTGTTCCGCTTGTTTGATATCGTCAAACCATGGCCAATAAGCTGGTTGGACAAGAGAGTTCACGGTGGTTTTGGTATTATGATAGATGACGTTATTGCTGGCTTGTTCGCGCTGGCTGTTTTGCAGCTGTTAAGTAGGTTTTTATGAATGAAATAATCGATGTGGTTGCAAGGAACTGGAACACCTTCAGTACCCTTGAGTTCACTTTGTTGGGCTCTTGTTTATTGTTGGTGATTTTTGCCAGAAAAATTCTTGGAACATTGTTCCATCTGGGCTTTAACGACCGTCAGAATGTCGTCAAGTTACAAGTATTTCGTGCAGTCTGTTTGCTCATCATTATGGTTTTATTGCTCAATCATTTTGTCTTTCCGGGTGATCGTGAATCGATTGCCAGTAAAGTGGTTGGCGTCATCATGGTGCTATTTTGTGCTTTTTGGGCGACCCAGGTACTCAAGTTTTTCATCCGCAGGCAGTACGGCCATGCTCGGGAAGTAAACGGTAATAAAGTCATATCTGATACCTATAACAGTCGTCTGTTGAGTCTGTTGGTTACTGTGTTGGTAGTGATTGTTGCCTTAATCGGCATTGTTCAGGTGCTCGGTTTTAACAGTCTCCTTGAAGCAGGGGGTATGATTGGATTCCTCGGTGTGATGTTGGCATTAACACAAGCCAGCTGGGCGCCGGATATTATCAGTGGTTTGATTATTCTTAATAGTGGTTTGGTGGATGAAGAAGACGTCATCGAAATGGGTGATGGTGTGGTTGCACAAGTGTTCAGAACCAAGCTGTTTCATACCGAGTTACTCAACCTGATCGATAATCACAGAATAATGATCAAGAATGCGCAACTACGCGACATGAGTATTTGTAATTATTCCAAATTTGCCAGTGCAAAAGGCTTGCGCGAAAAACTGGCTTTCAAGATTGGTTACGATGTTGAGCCCGATGATGTAAAAGACATGTTCGAGGCGGCGTTTGTACGTGCGGTTGAAGATTCTTCTATACCGATTAATGAAGGTCATGCGATGGAAATTCGGGTGTTAGATACCGGAGACTATGCCGTTGAGTGGGGAGTGTTTTACTACGTCAATGATAAAAAACGAATCAAGGAAATGGTCAAAACAAAACAGTTCTTTAGAGAAATGATTCTCGAAGAATCACTCAAGCGTGGTATTAGTCTGGCGACCCCGGATCTTTTTCAAAATGCACTCGCTGGAGCGGCTCCAGTGCATCCGGTTGAGTCTGATACCAAGCAAATGAATTTTCCAGACCCTGAGCTGGAGTCAATTTCTGCAGAATTACAGCAAAAAAATAAAGAGTAGCTAAACCACATGACAGTAAGAACCAGATTCGCCCCCAGCCCAACGGGTTATTTACATTTGGGCGGAGCGCGTACCGCTTTGTTTGCCTGGCTATATGCCCGGCACAATCAAGGTGACTTCATACTACGTATCGAAGATACCGACCGTGAACGTTCTACTGAGGAATCAGTGCAGGCAATTCTGGATGGTATGGAGTGGTTGGGGCTGGATTATGACGAAGGTCCTTTCTACCAGACACATCGTATGGACCGTTATAAAGAAATGATCCAGCAACTGCTCGACAATGATCAAGCCTACTACTGTTATTGCAGTAAAGAAGAGTTGGATGCTCTGCGCGAAGAGCAAATGAAGAATAAAGAAAAGCCACGTTACGATGGCCGCTATCGAGACTTCAATGGCACACCACCAGAAGGTGTAGACCCGGTAATACGCTTCAAGAACCCGTTGCAAGGCGAGGTCACTTTTAATGACTTGGTCAAAGGTGAGATTAGTGTCAGCAACACTGAGCTGGATGATCTGATCATAGCGCGATCAGACGGCACACCAACCTATAATTTCACCGTGGTAATTGATGATCTTGATATGGAAATTAGCCATGTTATTCGCGGCGATGATCATGTCAATAATACCCCGCGTCAGATTAATATCTTCAAAGCGCTTAATGCTCCCATCCCTGAGTTTGCACATTTACCCATGATTCTTGGAGAGGACGGCCAACGACTTTCCAAACGCCACGGTGCGGTGAGCGTAATGCAGTATCCGGAGCAGGGCTATTTGCCCGAAGCGTTGCTGAACTATCTGGTTCGTTTGGGTTGGTCACATGGTGATCAGGAGTTATTTACGAAAGATGAAATGATCAAGTTGTTTGCGCTGAAAGATGTGAATCGTGCGCCATCGAGTTTTAA
>CALISW010000257.1 GCA_938041655.1 uncultured Thiotrichales bacterium
GGCAGTCATGCGTGGTCAGTACCCCAAGGCGAGATACTTTGCCTACCACCCCAATGATATGGATCTAAACAACCTTAAAACCTTACGTGACATCGACCTAGTGCCAGATGAGGGTAGCGTTAACCCCTTTCGGCAGGTCACAGATAATGCGAGTGAAAATTACTACACCGCAACCTTTGTCTTCTCGCCACCGCCCGCTAACCCAGCACCCAACACCAGCTACGTAGGCTCACGCAAGGATGGTGTAACAGACAATAAGTTCGTCATGAATCTATTGCGCTTGTATAACGTCAACGCAGGCGACGTAGCCGGTTCAGGCGAGGTGCCACTACCATCACTAAGTATTTATGATGCACAAGACAAGCTGGTAAAACACTACGATGAATGTGATTTGTTTGCACCCGACGTTCCTGAGATATCATCACCACAAGTATTCCCCGCATTACCCATTATTGATCACCGGCCACGTAACCCACCACGCTGGTCAACTTCATCAAACTTTGGTGCCGCTTCAGATACCCTAGCCAATGCCGATGTGCAGTATTTAGCGACGCGTTACAGCAGCCTGTTTGGGAACCTACTGGTGGTTCGTGGTAAGTACTTATCGGCTCCCAATACCAGAAACGGTGAAAACCCAGCGGCACCAGGCCATCAAGTACGGCTCTACAATATATGTACTTATAACTTTTGGAACGGTGGTGCCACCCAATGCATACTCGAAAATGTACTGCCAAGAGACCTAGATGATTTTTATACACTGGTAGTGTCCAATGAACAGAATCGGCCCAGTAACCTAGCTGCGCAAAAATCCCAATGGTTGGACTGGGGTCCTTATTTAGACGGTCAGTTAACCTACCGGTTTGTGTATAGAGACAATGAAATAGTACAAGCCATTGCCGCCGCCGCGCGTGGTGAAAAAATAGACCCACAACTACAACCCTATGTTCCCAAAGCCGCAGTGTGCAATAAAGAAACGTTTGAAAACGGTGGGTGGAAAGCGTGTTTTTAGTTTGCGTTGATGATGTAAAGAATAATGATCGCCAGCACGGCGACAAATAATAAAAATGAAAACATGAAGCGGTCGGCGCTTTTTGATGCGCTTTGTTCAAAAGGTGCGTCGGTGCGCATTTTTTCAAGCCAGTCTTTCTGAAAGTCATCAATCACTGTTCGAGCAGCTGCTACGTCTTCATCAGCCACCCAAAGCCCAGAAGCATTAAGCCCGACAGCAGTGAGGTAACCGGCTGGTGTTTCATAAAACTCGATACCGGCTTCATCCAGTGCATCTCTCGCGCCATTGGCTTCGTCATTCGGTACAAATTTCAACTTAAAAATGCGCTTGCTCATAATATATTGTGTTCTTGATTTTTGCTGGATAGAACTTAACAAACAATCGAACCTTACACATCAACTACTGCTAAAAACTCACCTAGTACAACCAAATCTTCAGTCTCGTCCTCAAGCACAATCGATTTATACCGAGAAGAAGTGCTATCAGGCATCAAAGTCACTTTTCTATTTTACATCTGATCTTCCTTCAACCCAAAATATATCTCACGTGACTGAGGCTTCATGGCCTTGCTCGTATCATTGCGTGGTATGGGTTGATCAATAATCAGCGTATCTGTTGGTAGTTTATAACTGGCCAAATGCTCAGCAGCAAAGGCTAGTATCTCTTCAACACTCGCGGTTTTACCTTCTCGCAATCTCACCAACGCTATTAGCTTTTCACCGAGCCTTTCATCTTCAATGCCGAAGGTGACGGTTTCATGCACGGCTTCGTGCTGGAGTAGAACGCGCTCAACTTCTGCGCAGTAAATGTTCTCACCCATGCTGATGATCATGTCAGTTTTGCGATCTACAATGTATAGCCGGCCTTTTTCATCTACGCGATTGAGGTCACAGCCTTCATACCTATCAACATATATGCTTGTAGTTAATTGTCGCTAGAGATCGGTTTGTACTTTTGTACGATAGAGGTATGGATTTCGGTCATTTTTTGGCACAATGATAGTTAATTTCAATTTACTATAGTTCTAAGCAATGACTTCTTCGACTTCTTCGAAAAATGATGTGACTGATCCGTTATTAGAACCTTCACTAACGCAGGGTTCTAATAGAATATATTCATCATCGGCTATGTTCGGTGTGGCGTTCTTTGGTGGCATGGTGGGCGTGATTTTATTTGCTGCGTTGAACTCATATCATTTGAAGCGTCTGAAAACAGATGCTATCTGGATTGTGTTAGCAATTCTCTTAGCGGTAGCAACCTATGTTGCTTTTTTTCAAATTGTAGATGCTGATCAAGCGCGTTCTAATTTCCGTTTGGTAAATAGAATTGGAGCTTTCGCCTTGTTCGCGGCATTTTGGTTTTTGCATCGGCTTTTTTATCGGTCTTTGGGTCTTGGTGGATCAGAGCCCTTGTCACCGTGGGGTGCCGCTATTGCGTGTGTGCTAATTAGTATGGCAGTTACCTATGGCGTAGTGTATTTAGGTCTATTTGCAGGGGGCGTTAAATGACAGATGATGTTGACCAGTCGAATTTTCTTGAGGATGCGATACAAAAAATTCAGTTTTACTTGGAAAGAAATAACCTTCAGGGTGCAAAGACAGAAATCAATAAGGTCTTAACTGAGAATCCTGATAACGGCACCGCGCTCTATTATTCTGCTTATGTTGATAAGGCTGAAGATAATTATGATGCGGCAGAGGCAACCTTAACTTCTGTGCTTTCCTCCCAACCCAACGACTATTATGCCCAGCAATTATTGGCCGATGTGTATATTGAGCAAAAAAAGTATGCAGAAGCTGAACAATTATTAATTAGAATTCTTAAAGATTATCCAGATGATGTTGATGCCTATGTTGACTATGCTTGGCTGATGCTAGAAACCATGAATATCGATAAGGCCATGGTGTTGTCGCAGGAGGCTATAAAGAGGGCGCCAGATAATCAAAGAGCGTTGCAAATTTCCGTGATTGGCTCACTCATACAAAATGGGGTCAACGATGAAACTCGAGAACAGCTGCAAAAACTTGGCGAGCAATTTCCGGACACGACCTCAACCTGTATGACTATGGTATCTATTTTGGTTGAAGAGGGCCGTAATAAAGAAGCTTATGAGATCTCGCAAGAGGTATTAAGAATTAACCCGAGCTCTAGTTCTGCACTGGAGGTAGTTAAGGAGTTAAAAGTAATTAATCATTGGTCTATGACGCCGTTAAGACCTTTATCAAAATATGGATGGGGTGCTTCGATAGCTATTTGGGCATTTGCAGTTATTGGGTTTCGAGTAATAGATAAAACACCCTTGGCACCGTATTCTACGCCAATCCTGTTGGTGTTCTTGGCGTTTGTGATTTATTCCTGGGTCTGGCCTCCCATCTTGCGTAAATTGATAGCGAGATAACTTGGATGGATGATGACGCGACAAGACTAGAACAGGCGCTATTGAACGACCCTTTCAACACTGAGTTGAGAACAGAGTACGCCGTAATACTCGAGTCAGATGAGCAGTTTGAAAAAGCACTTGCTCAATATCAACTCGTGCAAAAGTCACAAGAGAGTTCAGCATTGCCCGTGATAGGCGCTGCGCGCTGTTTGCAGGGGCTATCGCAACGAGAAGATGCTTTGGATGAGTATGTTCGGGCGAAAAATATGGACGGCTTTGAACAAGATGCTAGCCTTGAAGGTCTGCTAGCTCAGTCAAAACCGAAAGGCCCTGAGCTGGTACATGCAGATAAGGCTTCAAACATAGTCGAGTTCAAAAAGCCTACCGATGCAGATAGCGTGAGCTTTGCTGACGTTGCCGGTATGGAGCAACTAAAGAAAACACTTAAGCTTAAAATTATAGAGCCATTTCGTAATCCCGGAGTATTTGCAAAGTTTAAGAAAAAAGCCGGTGGCGGGGTATTGCTATACGGACCTCCAGGTTGCGGCAAAACTCTAATGGCCCGTGCGATAGCAACTGAGTGTAAAGCCAACTTTATGTCGATAGGTATTAGCGACATTTTGAATATGTGGATAGGTGAGAGTGAGCGTAATTTGGCGGCCTTGTTTGAAGAGGCTCGTCAGCACGTGCCTACGGTTATGTTTTTTGATGAATTGGATGCGCTCGCGTACTCTCGCTCTAAGAGTTCAACAGATTCAAGTAGAACTTTGGTTAATGAATTTCTTTCCCAGCTCGATGGTTTTGGTAATGACAATGACAAAATACTAATTCTGGCAGCAACCAATATGCCGTGGGATGTCGACCCGGCAATGAAACGCCCAGGACGTTTTTCGAATCAAATATTTGTGCAGCCACCGGATGACGAGGCGTTAAAAGAAATGTTTGCTATTAAGTTATCTGAAATACCAACAGATGATATCAATATAGACGCGCTGGTTAAGCAGTGCCGTCATTACTCAGGTGCAGATATTGATGGCTTGATTGAGGCGGCCAAAGAGAGCGTTATAGAAGATATTATTGTTTCAGGTGATGATCGTAACTTATGTCAGGATGATTTTGTTCAGGCGCTGGATGATATTACTCCCTCGACCATTGAGTGGTTACAAACTGCAAGGAATTTAGTCAAATTCGCAGGTGCAGATAACTCCTACAAAGAAGTGAAAAAGTACCTGAAAAAAGTGAAGTTATTTTAGTGGCTAACGTAACTTACAAACTCCACACACAATTCATTCAGAATCTACATTTTTCGATCGACATCTAAATTATTTGAATATAATGAGTAGAGACCTCAGTATAACCGTCCTATTTTGAGTAATTTTCTATCACAGCAATGAGTACACTTATTTGAATAGCATTGAGAAAAAATAGGGTCAGACTCCAATTAAACGAGACTGGTCATTACGATTTCCCTTTCAATCCAAAATACATCTCACGCGACTGTGGCTTCATTGCCTTGCTCGTATCATTGCGTGGTATGGGTTGATCAATAATCAATGTATCTGTCGGTAGCTTATAACTAGCCAAGTGTTCTGCAGCAAAGGCTAGTATCTCTTCAACACTGGCGGTTTTACCTTCACGCAATCTCACCAGCGCAATTAACTTTTCACCGAGCCTTTCATCTTCAATACCAAAGGTAACGGTTTCATGCACAGCTTCGTGCTGGAGTAGTACGCGCTCAACTTCTGCGCAGTAAATGTTCTCACCCATACTGATGATCATGTCGGTTTTGCGGTCTACTATGTACAGCCTGCCTTTTTCATCCAAGTAACCGACATCACCGGTGTGATACCAGCCGCCACGCAGTACCTCGGCATTGGCTGTATCTTGGTTGTAGTAGCCTTGCATGATGGTGGCGCCGCGCAAACAAATCTCACCGACTTCATTGGTGGCTAAGACTTCATCATCTTCATTCATGATGACTATTTCAGTGGTTGCTACTGCTTTGCCGGCACTGGTGGGGTTGTTGAGTAAGTCTTCACCTATGGTGAGAGAGACAGCGCCGTTGGCTTCAGTCATGCCGTAGCCGGTGCCTAGTACACAATTAGGAAATGCTTCTGATACGGCTTCTAACATGGTTTTTGAAATTGACTGACCCGCAACAGAAATAGAGGTGAGGGTGGCTAGGTCATAGTCTTCGCGGTTGGGCACCTGCAATAAGTCCCAGTGCATGGTGGGGACGCCCGGGAAGGCGGTGACTTTTTCAGCCTGCATAAATTCGAGTGCTTGAGTTGAGTCCCACTTTTTTAGCATGACGATCTTGCCGCCATCTACCAGCGCTTGAATCATGATTGAAAGACAACCACTCACATGAAACAGCGGGAACATTAACAGAGTGCTGGACTGTGGCCGGTTAGCGGCGAGTGTGGCTAAATCTATGCCGTATTTAGCCGCCATTTGTGCACCGATGACGGCACTGGAAAATTGGTTGGTTTTAAGGCCGGTCATTAAACCTTGGTGGGTTAATACCGCACCTTTAGGCCTGCCAGTAGTGCCGGAGGTGAAAATAACAATGGCTGGGTCTGCTGGCCCGCGTGAGGTCTCAGGTATTGTTAGTGAGGCATCATCCAATGCGATGGCTTCACCGTTGCTGGACAGTGCGCCTGTTTCAAGATCAAAGACGCAGTTGGGTAAGTCTGCAATCTCTGTGTCTGTAAGTTTTTTTGAAATGCTTGAGTCGGTGATTAAATAATCACAGTCTGTGTTCTTAACGCAATAGGCCACTTCATCAGCCGCGCCTCGACTGTTGACCAACACACCAATCGCGCC
>CALISW010000258.1 GCA_938041655.1 uncultured Thiotrichales bacterium
CACTACCCATTGCGCTGGTATGCATTAAGGGACAATCGACACTGATAATCATCCCTTTTTCCAACACGATATCCATACGAGAACCATCCAAAGCAGTTTTCGGTTGCTCAGTATGTGCCAAACCCACCGAGTGCGGACCAAATGACACGCGAATCGACGGGTTAATTTTTTTCAGAATTTCTGTGCCTCTTTGCTGAATCTCGGAGAATTTCATCCCTGGTGCGAGTTGGGTTTTCAATTCGTCCCAGGCTTTACCCATGGCCTGAACCTGCTCTCCCATTTGTTTACGCGGTTCACCAATAAACACACTACGACCGTAATCACCGTAGTAGCCCATGTAGGAGCTGACGCAATCGATTAACACACTGGTGCCATCTTTCAATTCTTCATCATACTGCTGATTGATAGAACTATTGACCACCATGAATTCATAATGGTTACCTCTGGCAGCAGCCTCCGACAAAAACTGATTGCGTACGTTAACACTGCTTCCCAGTTGTCGCATCTTGCTGGCGGTTGCCAAAGCGGCTTCCACATTATTTGTAGAGGCTATTTGCATCAGTGCGATTTCGCGAGGTGTCTTAATCAAGCGCAAATGCTTGATGACATCAACCGCCTGCACTTTGCTACTCAGTGGTAATGCCTGATCGAGTAATTGCATGGCTTCCAGGGAATCGTAACCCAGTTTTCCAGATGTAATTCCAAGCTCACGAGATACGGCTTGCAACCCTTTGGCTGATGATGCGTAGAATGGCTTACTCTCATGAGTTTTATCCCGACGCAATTTTTCTTTTGCGGTAAATTCGGATTCTTCGGCGGCAAAAAATAATGCGTCTGCTGCTTGATTATCTTTTTCCCAGGTTGTCAGGAGTGGCTCAACACCGGCAGCAAGATCAATATCTGCAATGGAATAATAATAGGTAAATTGCGAACACAAAAATATAACGGGTGACTTCACCTCTTTGGGAATGATGGCGAAGGTTGAGCCAGTCAAACCTGCGCGTAAGAGTGATCCCCAGTAACCGGTACTGTAGTAAATGTTATCCGGTTGGTGCATGACCAGAGCATCGAGCCCGGCTTGCTCCAGTATAAAACTGGCACGCTCGCGGTCTATGCCGGGGTTGCTCGTCAGCCCGGTATTCCTGGTTAATAACGATGCCTGTTGTTGCTGAAAACCCGGTTCTACCAGGTTACTGCAACTGGCAAGCAAAGGTGTGCTCAATCCAGCTAAAATTGCATCACGTCGATTCATTGTTGGCTTCTGCTCATTTTGTTTTTATTTCTAAAAAAAAGGGTTGTTCTTGCGAACAACCCTTGCTGGTTTACAACACTGGCAAATATCTACTTTACTGGTGCAGGTGTCTGTTCCAGAGCATAACGCTCGATACTGGAAAGACTGTCTTGCTCCCACGCCTCTTCACCCGGTGCCGTCAAATATTTATTGTAGTGCTTCTCAATATAATCAAGAACATTTCGTGACAGCATTTGTTCAAGATCCTGACCGCCACCCATGTAACACTGATACTCACAATGACCCTGGGTTTGTCCCATCAACATCCAGGGAAGCCACGGTGTAACACGAGTCCAATGTCCGTTGTATAGCAACTTGGTAGAATCTGCATTCTGAATATCAGCCGCATTAATGTAATGTGAAAACATTTCACTGACACGATTGAATCTACCTGGAGACTCACGCGGCCATTCCTCAGGCTGTAGCGCCGCCGGATAATACAAGTGTATATGCCTTTCCATATGTACCTGATCGCCACGTTGCTGCCACGGAAGAATCAACGGTATTCTTTTTGGCGCAGCTTTTACACCTTCTTCATTCAAACCACCATACGATGGTGGTAGATCAAAATAGGGGGCGAGTTTTTGATTGAATGGGTCGTTTGCGATTGGCACCACGTTAACAGTTTCATTGGTTAGCGGGTTGTTCCATTCTTCAAGCACTTCACCGGACTTTAAATCTGTGTAGAGACCCACTTCACGTAATACTTTATGGTACGAACCATCGGCTTGTTTGAAAAGCCTTGCATGGCTAAGACCACTCATACCCACTAGATCAACATTTTTATGTCCGTCTCTAACCGCATATACATAGCCTGAATACCAACCGGGTCGGTCCTGACTCAGATCCAGATCACCCTGCATTTTGGCGTAGACTTCTTTGTTATGCTCCGGGTTACTCGTTAAATCGTAAACCGGGCCTTTCAGTGCATCACCATTGATACTTTTACCACCTGCCAAACTCCGTGCTGGTGTTGGTGTGGTAGCACAGGCACTCATCGCTACGGCTGCGCCGGTTGCCCAAGCTGATGCTTTTAAAAATTCTCGTCTTCTATTCATTTTTTTCTCCTGAAAAAAAGGGGGCTCAAACGAACCCCCGATATTTACTAATTATACTTCCTGGTTATTGCCCAGGATTATTACTTTCATCGTCGATTAAAAATCAGCAACAATTCGCATACCGTACTCTGAACCACGAGTCGGAACAGCAAAAGTTTTTCGATTTGGTCCACCAGCACCGGTTGTGCCACCAGCAGTCGACCAAGTGCGGTCATCTGTAAGATTTAAACCATATAATTCGAGACTGACATTATCAGTTAAACCAAGCGTCGCACGTGCGTTGAACTTCAGTGAAGAGTCAACTCGATTCCATTCGAAGTTATCAATGAAGAAATCACCTGTATGAATCATATCCAGACGCAAGGCGGCAGGCATAGTGCCAAAGTCTCCCAGGTCAAACGCTGCTGACAGACTTCCAGTGGTATCAGGGACGTAACGAGGTCGATTGCCAGAAGAATCAATCTGGGTTCCACTTACAATTCCACCAGCGGCAAGTACCGAGTTAGCAACCGAACCCGCGCCCGCGAATTCTTTAAGCTCAACGTCAACCCAGGAGAAGCCACCCACTAGCTGAAACCAGTCCGTCACTGTGGCGTTGAATTCAAGATCCAAGCCGAGATACTCCGAATCACCGAAAAGGTTAAGTGGTACGAAGCTAGGTGATAATTCGAAGAAGGTCATATTATCCCATGTCATATTATAGAGCGATGCGGTGTAACTGAAACAGTCACTCAAAGCGTGCTTAACGCCTAGTTCAAATGCATTAAGTTCCTGTCGAGGGGTAAAGAATCCAACAGTGTCCGGGTTTAAATTTGCTGTTGGAACAGCGGCTGCGTAACCTTCAGCTCTGGTAGGGATACCCTGCAGATAGCTGTTTGAGTAACTGCCATACACATTCAAATTATCCGTAGGCTGCCAGGAAAGTATGACCCGTGGCATGAAAGCGCTATAGGATTGACTTCGTCCGGTCGCAGAATTTCCGGCCGTACCAGACTGACCTTCAAAGATAATGTCTGACTCGTCTTTGTTGTATCTTCCCTCCAATGACAAGATCCAATCGTCACTAATATCAAAATCGATCGAACCAAAGACACCATTGTTACTGCCTTCAATATTTTGTATGTTTGGCGGGTCGATCGGGACGCCAAAGGCACCCAAACCAAGGAAGCGGTTAGCAAAGCCGGCAAACTGAGGGAAATCTCCGGTGACACTATCCTGCTCATAATGGCTTAAGCCAATGCTATACCTGAGTCTTTGATCAGATGGTGATGTCAGACGAATCTCGGCAGAAGTATCTTCTACTTCTTTAATAAATCCTGACCAGCGAGGCAGTTGACCAGGTTGCCCATAAAGTGTATCGGTAATACCCCAATGTTGTGAGTTACCAATCGAATAGAATCCAGAAACATTGAAATCGTTCGCAAGATCCACGTTGGCTGACAAGTGATGTCTGGTTACCTCGTAGGCGTTGCCAAGTTTACCTGGTGACTTGATGCCTGCACCGGCTAATTCAGCTGGCGCGGTATTTACATAGTCCCAACCACCACCAAATAATGAGTCTGGTGTGCTTGCATCCGGGTTGGAAACCGGTGGTGTATTCGGTGGCACGTCATCCCAAGCCGGTACTGAGCCACAAAATATGTTGCCTACATTTTGAGATAGATCTGTACTGAAAGTACCGGTGGTGGCACCGGTCACTACATCTCTATAACTACCACTATAGGTACGGTTACAATCTCCTGGCCCAAATGGCCCGTCCTGTCCAACCAGTGCACGAGAATCTTCTGAGTCAACGAAAAAACCTGAATAAGTAACACTGACATTATCAGTGACATCAAAAACCAAACTACCCATGAAGGCGGTAGTTTCTTCGGAACCAAGCGGTGATCCATCTAGGTATTCATAGTACCCAGCTTTTCTGGAATCTGTAAGTGCGATTCGACCTGAAATATTGTCTGTCAATGGACCACCAATCGCACCGGTAATAGATAAATTATTATCATCGGTTTCGCCTGGAGAGTATGACAGTGTAAGACGGCCATTCAATTCGTCACCGGGCTTAGCGGGATAGTAATTTACTGCTCCTGCGAAAGTGTTGCGTCCAAAGACAGCATTTTGTGGGCCTTTGATGACTTCCGCACGCTCCAGATCTATTAGTGGTAAAACTCCTATTCCATCTGAAACATAGGCACCATTCCAGAATATTGCACCAGCTCGAGCAGATGGTGATGACTGCTGTACGCTTACACCACGGAACCGAATACCAGGGTTCTCACGACCGGAGGTACCACCTTGTCCAAGATTTTGAAGTTCAAAGCCTGGTGTGAATTGTGACAGTGATTCTGTGTCAGTGATGCCGCGTTCATTTATATCATTTTGCGACAAGGCACTAACAGAAATAGGAATCTCCTGAAGTGACTCCACTCTTTTTCGAGCGGTTACGGTAATTTCTTCGAGTTCGGCATACAAATTCGTCGCCGGGATCGCAAAGACAGTTGTGATGGCCAGAAGCCGGATTAGGTGTTTTGATAACATAAACTGCTCTCCTTTGGAGGTTATTGGTGTTTTTTGGTACTTTTATTACTCTTATTGTGTATAGATAGTAGCATTGGGAAGATAATTACCTGTTTCGCCAGACGAATTTACCATATTAAAACTGTGATTTAATCAGCGCTATGCAGGAATAGCATGGTTATCACGTCGCATACTTTTACCACAGTTTAGACTTTTACATCCAAGTCTATTGATAAAAACTGACTCTTTTAGATTCAGCTAAGTACCTGCAAATTAAAGCCATCTCGATCAATGAAATACGCTCAAAAACTATAATTTGATCAGTATCATTTTGTTACCGTAAACCCTGGTGACAACACTACACCTCGACGATAGATTCGGGCGATAAAAACAACAACAAAGGGAGAGTTGAATGACAGGTACTATCCAGAACAAAACTTCCACTAGAGTGATAGATTGGTGTATTGCGATCACCTACTTAACTCACTCTGTAGTTAACATAAAATTACCGCGTAGTGGAAAAACCTCTGTATTGCGCGAAGAGTTGCGCGGCTACCATTATCTGCTGGGTACGATCCTGCTAGTGCTAGCACTGTGGAGACTGTGGCTGTTTTATCAGTCATACAAGTCCGATCCACCACTGAACGCCTTGATCTCGCGCTGGGCAAACAAACTGTATCAACTGTTTGTGCTGGTGTTGGTGGTCTCGGCCATACTCGGGCCGTTCTGGGCCTGGAGCGAAGGACACCATATTCATCTGGCAAACTTTCTCAACATTCCAACCCTGATGTCTGAAAACCGACTGGTGTGGATGTTCGCCGGTTACTTTCATTCAGCCTTTGGCTTTACCAGCCGACTGATTTTTCTGGTGGTTCTTGTCACTGCGACATACGGTTATTTACGTTACGGCAAAGGTCTGTACACGCTCTTTAATCCGGCTTTCGGATTTATGGCACTGGCGGGTATGGCTAGTACTGTGTTCGCACTCAACACCTTCGAATCTAATGAGCCAGGACCCAGAGCAGTGGCTACCTTCCTGGCCATTTGTGCTCTGGTCTGGTTGGTACTGTTTGGGGTACGATGTCTGTTTAAAATGCGCAGCACCCTTATAGAACGACCCACCAATTGGGGTGCAAGCGTTACCACGATATTAGGTCTGGGTGTATTGCTCGGCTGCAGCACCTATGTTCCGCATTTACTCTTCAGGGTCACGCCCTGGCCGATGGGTGAAAAAGTCACAGCCGCCGCCGAGATTACTTACCACCAACAAAAAGTAGCTGAGGTACAAATAGACCCCACTTCAGACTTTGAACAACAGGTAGCTGCCAATACCTACAAATGGTGCCGCTTTTGTCATACCGTTGAAAAAGGTGACAAGCATCTGGTCGGTCCAAACCTGTATGCAATCTTCGGTCAAAAAGCAGGCACCGTGCCTAACTTTTATTATTCAAACGCGATGGCACAAAAAGGTAGAGAAGGTCTGGTCTGGAATGACGAAACCATCTCGGCTTACATTGCTGGCCCCGATGCATTTTTACCTGGCACTTCGATGATTATTTCCAGTGGGCCGGTCTCGGATGAAAAAGTACGCGCGGCGGTGGTCAACCTGCTTAAACGCGATTCCATGTCAGACTAGAACCAATAAACAAAAAGAATTTAACCAACAGGATTACTATGCATTACGAATACTCGCCCATCCGCCATCGCGGTAAATTACCATGGCCTGATGGCAATCAGGTTGCCATGATTTTTACAGCCAATCTCGAGTTTTGGGATCTGCTAAAAGATACCGACAAGCCCTATTACGCCGGTGGGCCAGCCGTATTGCCTGACACCCTGCCCGGCAACATTCCGGATTTCCCCAACTTTACCTGGCGACAGTACGGACAGCGTACGGGCATCTGGCGCATCTTCAGTTGTTTCGAGGAAGCCAACGTACCGTTAAGTTGCACCATGAATGCCAAGACCGCATCCGAAATGCCGCAACTGATCGATACGGTTAAAGAAAACGACTGGGAATTGCTGGCACACAACTTTGAGCAAGGCGAACTATTGACCAACTTCGCTAATGACCCGGACAAGGAACGCGAGATCATCAAGGCAACCCTGGAAGTCTATAAAAAAACCATGGGTCGCCCGGCTAAAGGTTGGCTCTCATCATCACTACGCGGCACCATGAATACCTGCGATATTATTTCTGATTTTGGTTTGGAGTTTTACTGTGACTTTATGAACGATGACCAGCCGTACATGATCAATACCAAATCGGGTAAGCCACTGGTATCAATTCCTTACAGCAACGAGATCAATGACTTCACCATCCTCACGCGTCGTGGTCATAACAATGACGAGTATCTGGATATCCTGAAAACCGAACTGACCGAATTAGTACGTGAG